>CANRKN010000013.1 GCA_947631215.1 uncultured Oscillospiraceae bacterium
AAGCAAGCGTGCATTGACGAAGAACGGCTCTTTTCCGCGCGTTTGGAATAAGAAGTGGGGGCTGTATGTGCCGCAGTCGCTGCGGGAGCTTGTAGACAAAGGAGTGGGGCCGGATGATGCAATTTGACCGTATGGCGCTGGGTAGAAAGGCAAAAGAACTTGGCTTTGTACGTGACACGTTTGAAAAGGTTTGCCGTCTTGCGGATGTGCTGACCTTTATCGAGCAGGATGCGGTGCTCAAGAACTGCCTTGCCCTGAAAGGCGGGACGGCTATCAACCTGACCATCTTTGATCTGCCCCGCCTGTCCGTAGATATAGACCTAGATTTCTCGGAAAACCTGGCCCGTGAGGCCATGTTGGAAAAGCGAAGGATCATTACCGCGCATATCGAGAAGTACATGGCGGCGAATGGATATTACCCCAGCAGGAGATCAAAAAGCTATCACGCGCTGGATTCCTTTGTCTACGAATATCAAAGCGCCGGGGGCGTGCGGGACAATTTGAAGATCGAGATCAACTATATGCTCCGATGCCATGTGCTGGAACCCGGGCGCAGAGCAGTCAATCTGCCATGGCAGGAACAGAAACTGACTGTTTTAAGTGTGGAACCGATGGAGATCTTTGCGTCAAAGATCGTGGCACTCCTGAATCGGGCTGCGCCGCGGGACCTCTTCGACCTTTCCAACATGCTGCGCTTTGGTCTGTTCGATGAAAGTGAGCAGAAGATGCTCCGTAAGTGTATAGTCTTTTACAGTGCCATCGGGTCTGAGGAAACTCCCACTGCCTTTACATATGACTCTATCGCCTCGATAACCCAAAACCAAATCAAAACCGACCTGTTACCCGTATTGCGGAACGGGACTTTCTTTGATGTGGCGGATGCACAGAAAGAATGTATTGCTTATCTGGAGCAGTTGCTTGTGTTGAGTAAAGAAGAGAGGACCTTTCTGGATTCTTTCTGAGCAAAACAATATCGCCCCCAAGAGCTATTTACAGACGGTGACATTCTTACGCGTGTTGCAGAGCATCCTATGGCTATTTGGAAGTGCAGAGCCGGCAGGCAGATATAATGAAGGCAGAAACTGATTACTTAAATAAGTCCTTTGGCATGGATAGAACCGGTTTGCTTAGGGACTATCAGACTGGTGCAATTGATGAAGATAAGGACCATGCTGAAAAATGTGTAAACTTCCGCAGTGGGTGTAAAATAGAAGCACCACTAAGGAGCCTGCAAATAAAATGTCAAGGCCTACCCCACACTTCCCCCACACCAACGCCTCATAAAAAGCGGAACAGCGTCGGAGGACGACGTGTACTATTGGTCCAGCGGCAATACGGCGGAGGTGGATTTTGTCCTGCAGTGCGGGGCGGATATCGTCCCGATAGAGGTCAAATCGGAGAAAAATGTGAAGGCCCGGTCCCTGGCGGAGTACCGAAAGAAGTATGGGCCGCGCGTGTCCGTGAAGACCTCCATGAAAAGTGATGTGGGGGGAGAGGATGTCCTGGACATCCCCCTTTGAAAAAGCAAATAGCCAAAACGCCCTCCGTTACGTGTAGAATGAAAGCACTACACGAAACGGAGGGCGTTTTTTATGCGCAACATCACAGAGAGACAGATCGAGATGTTCACCCGGCATATGGAGGAGGAAGAGCGGGCGCCGGCCACGGTGAAGATGTATGTGCGGACCGTGGAGGAGCTCATGGCCTGGCTGGCCGGGCGCGAGGTAACGAAGGAACTGGCCGTGGCCTGGAAGGAGCATCTGCTCACCCGTGGCTACACTCCTGCCACGGTGAATGTGAAGCTGGCGGCGGTGAACGCCTTTTTCAAGTTCTGCGGCTGGCAGGACTGCCGCGTCAAAGCCCTGCGGCTACAGCGGCGGGCATTCCGGGACCCAGAAAGGGAGCTGACCAAAGCTGAATATGAAAAGATGGTAACGGCAGCCATGGACAGTGGCCGGACCCGGCTTGCGCTGCTCATGGAGACCATCTGCGGCACGGGTATCCGGGTGTCGGAGGTGCGGTACATAACGGTGGAGGCGGCCCAGATGGGGCGCGCGGAGATAGCACTGAAAGGGAAGATACGGACCATCATGCTGCCGGGGAAGCTGTGTCGGAAGCTCTTGAAGTATGCCAGAAAACAAAAAATCGCCTCCGGCGAGATATTTCTCACCAGAAGCGGAAAAAGCCTGAGCCGGCGGCAGATATGGTCAGAGATGAAAGCGGTGTGTAAGGCAGCCGGAGTGGAGCCATCCAAGGTGTTTCCCCACAACCTGCGGCATCTGTTCGCCACCACATTCTACCGTGCCTGCCATGATATTGTAAAGCTGGCGGATGTGCTGGGACATTCCAGCATCAACACGACGAGGATCTACCTCATCACCACCGGCGCGGAGCATGCACGAACGCTGGAGCGGCTGGGGCTGGTCAGTTAGCGGCGTATCAACAAAATTGAACTTAAGCGATAGGCGTTAAACTTATACGATAAGATGCCGCCATAATTAAAGGAATTTTACCACACTCCTACTTAATAATCAAGAGGCAGGCTCTGTTTAGTGCGGTAAAAAATCATCCAAATCAAGCAATTCTGACATACACATTAAGGCCGTTGAAACGATGCACTTCAACGGCCTGCTTTTCTATGCCCATGACGTTTCTTTTGCCCATCCTGTTTGGTCCGCATGCAGGATGGGTGTTTCATTTTGGAGAGCTCACATCTTCGTCATGGGGAACGATAGTAAAACGTCTATCGCTTAAGTTCAATTTTGACCTATCCTTCCGCCGGCGAAGAAAGGAGACCCGAGAAGATGTGGACTGTGGGCGCGGATATCACCCGGGAGGAGTATCTGCATCTTCTGAACACGGCGAAATTGCTGGACCGGGAACAGGCTTACCTGCTGGTGAAGGTGATGGCTACGACCGGCGTGTCCGTAATGGGTCTGCCGAGGCTGACAGTGGAAGCTGTCCGGGCGGGTAAGCTGAAAGTAGAACATGAGACCGTGCCGCTGGCAGCCGGCCTGCGGGACGAGCTCACAGCCTATGCGGATTGGAAGGGCATCCGAACAGGGCCGGTGTTTGCCACGAGCAATGGGCGGCCTTACAACGCGACACAGGTATCCAGATTCCTGTATGACCTGTGCCGTTCAGCGGGGCTGGATGAGGAAAAATGCCGCCCCAGCGCGCTGCGGAAGCTGTACCGGGCCACAAAGGCGGAGGCGGAGACCCGGGCCGCCGGTATGGTGGAACAGATCATGAACGGGCAGGCGGATGACGAGCGTCTCCCTGTTTTTCAAAAGTTTCATGAAAAACCACTTCCGGCGCAGAAAACTGCCGGAACGGAAGTTAAGACGGAAGAGAGCGGCGTTTCCTGGCCCGCGTCCGATGGGCCCGGCGTCCTGATGACTCACGAGGACATCGAGGGGTATATGACCGTTCTGCGTGCCAAAGGGCGCATGGCGGCTGATCAGCAGTACAGGGCCATTTTGAAACAGCTCTACGAAGACTTGCCGGCGGATAAGCATATCCGCAAGGGGACATTGGTCCGGTGGGTCGAATTGCTGAGGGAAAAGGGCTATTACCCCAACACGATCAACAGCTATGCCATCGTGGCAAATGGGTTTCTGGACTATATCGGACACCGGGAGTATCAGCTTTCCGACCTGCCAAAGCAGGAAAAAAATCCTCAGCCGGAGCTGACCCGGAATGAGTACCTGCAGCTGCTGCAGGCGGCAAAGCGTCTGGACCGGGAGCGGGAGTATCTGCTGGTGAAGCTGTTTGCTTCCTGTGACCTGCCGGTACAGCAATTGAAAAAGGTGACAGTGGAGGCGGCAAAAGCCGGGTGCCTGACGGTCGAGTCCAGTGGCAAGCGCACCATGCTACATTTGCCCGCCGGCCTGTGCCAGGAGCTTTTGGCGTATGCGGAGCGGAAGGGGATCGGTGTCGGTCCCATCTTTGTGTCGAACCGGGACAGAGCCATGTGCCGTACCAACGTTGTGAAGTCCATCACGAGGCTGAGCGACGAGGCAGGCGTGCCCGGCGAGAAGTGCAATCCCCAATGCCTGCGGCGGCTATATAAGACCACGAAGGCGGCCATAGAGGCGAACTTCGCGGTCTTGGTGGAACAGGCGATGGACAAGCAGGCGGAGCAGGAACAGCTCATAGCGGGCTGGGAGGTTTAAAGATGCAGGAGATACCACGCAGTCAAAACCAAATACGGCGGCGCCCTATCATAAAGAATTCGCAGGACCCTGTCGTCCTGCAGGAGCCGAAGCAGGGTGAACTCACGCGGGACCAGTATCTGGAGCTTTTGAAGACAGCGCAGAAAATGCGCAAGGTGCTGGCCTATCTCGCTATGCGAGCGATAGTCTCCACGGGCATCCAGCAACAGGAGCTTTTGGCGCTGACGGTGGAGGAGGTAAAGACCGGGGAGATCCGGACGGCGGATAGGACCGTTCGTCTGCCGGACAGCCTGCGGGAGGAGCTTTTGGCCTATGCCCGGCGCAATGGCGTCTCCGGCGGAGCGATTTTTGTCAACAAGACCGGTGCGCCCACAAGCGTGATAACGGTCCGGGACCAGATCAGGGATGTGAGCAGGGCCGCGGGGGTTGATGACGACACGACCTGCGTACGGGCGCTGCAGAACCTGTACAAGACCACCCGAGCCGAGCTGATGGCCCAGGTGACAGAAAAACTCATGATGGAGCAGCTGGACGCAGAGCAGCGAGAGCATGGGTGGGAGAACTGAAGAGAAAGAGACGGAGAGAGCATGAAGGGGATCATCCTGGCGGGGGGCAGCGGGACGCGGCTGTACCCGCTGACACTGGTGACCAGCAAACAGCTGCTGCCGGTCTATGACAAGCCCATGGTGTATTACCCACTGTCCACGCTGATGCTGGCGGGGATACGGGACGTGCTCATCATCTCCACGCCCGGCGATCTGCCGAATTTTGAACGGCTGCTGGGAGACGGCGAGCAGTTCGGTATGCGGCTTTCCTATATGGTACAGCCCACGCCGGGGGGCCTCGCCCAGGCGTTCGTGCTGGGGCGGGAGTTCATCGCCGGGGACCGGTGCGCCATGATATTGGGCGATAACATCTTTTACGGCGCTGGTCTGACGGGCCTCCTGCGGAAGGCAACGAAGACCGACAGCGGAGCCACAGTGTTCGGTTATTACGTGGACGATCCGGAGCGGTTCGGCGTGGTGGAATTTGATGAGCGGGGAAAGGCGGTATCCATCGAGGAGAAGCCGGAAAAGCCAAAATCCAACTACGCGGTGACAGGGCTCTATTTTTATGATGAGCGGGCTTGCGACCGGGCCGCGGGACTGCAGCCCTCCGCCCGGGGCGAGCTGGAGATCACGGATCTGAACCGGATGTATCTGGAGGAAGGCTCACTGAATGTTATCACCCTGGGCAGGGGGTATGCCTGGCTGGATGCGGGGACGGTGGAGTCCCTGGCAGAGGCAACAGAATTCGTGCGGGTGATCGAATCCCGGGAGGGCGTGCAGATCGCGGCGCCGGAAGAGATCGCGTACCAGAACGGATGGATAAGCCGGGAGGCGCTGGAAAAAGCGGCGGCCTTCTATGGGAAGTCCCACTATGGCCGGCATCTTCAAAACGTGGCCGCGGGCAGATACATACATTGAGGGGAGCGCCATGAGATTTATAGAAACGGCTCTGGAGGGCGTGTATATCGTGGAGCCGAAGGTGTTCGGGGATAACCGGGGGTTTTTCATGGAGAGCTGGTCGGAGAGGGACTTTGAAAAAGCCGGGCTCCATTATACCTTCGTGCAGGATAATCACTCCTCTTCCACGGTGAAGGGCACCCTGCGGGGCATCCACTTCCAGCGGGGAGACAAGGCCCAGGCCAAGCTGGTACGGTGCGTCCGAGGCGCGGTGCTGGACGTGGCGGTGGACCTGCGGCCCGGCAGTCCTACCTATAAGAAATGGGTGGCGGTGGAGCTGAGCGAGGTCAACAAACGTCAGTTTCTGATCCCCCGCGGCTTCGGCCATGGGTTTCTCACGCTGACGGATGACGTGGAGTTCCTCTATAAAGCGGACAACCCCTACGCCCCGGAAGCGGACGGGGGGATACGCTGGAACGACCCGGACATCGGGGTGGAGTGGGGGATAGAGGCCCCCATTCTCTCCGAGAAGGACAAGAAGTCGCCGTTTTTAAAGGACGCGGTGACAGGCTTCGAGACGTGGTAAAAAGCAGGGACAAGCCCTGTATCGCCATCCTGATGGCGGTATACGAGCCACGGCTGGACTGGCTGGAGGAGCAGCTCGATTCCCTGGAGGCGCAGACCTATCCAAACCTGCGGCTGTACATCCGGGACGACTGCTCACCAACGGTACCGTTAGAGCAGATAGAGGTGCTGGTGAAGGAACATATCCGCTCTTTCCCCTATGAGCTGCGCCGGAATGAGAAGAATCTGGGCTCTAACGGGACCTTTGAGCGGCTGACCCGAGAGGCGGAGGGGACATACTTCGCCTACTGCGACCAGGACGACATATGGCTGCCGGAGAAGCTGGCCGTGCTGGAGGAGGCCATAGAGGCACAACACGTGGAACTGGTGTGCTCGGACATGTTCATCATAGATGGGGAGGGGCGTCAGACGGCGGACAGCATCACGAAGATACGGCGGCACCACGTGTTCCGCTCCGGGGAGGGACTGGCGAAGGATCTTCTCATAAGCAACTTTGTCACCGGCTGCACCATGCTCATCCGGGCGGAGACGGCGAAGAGTGCCATGCCCTTTTGTCCCTATATGGTCCACGACCACTACCTGGCGCTGTACGCGGCCACAAGGGGAAAGATCGTCACCCTGTCGAACAGGCTGGTACGCTACCGCATCCACGGTGGGAACCAAACTGGCCTCATGGCGGGGGTGGAGGATAAGGAAAGTTACGGAAGGGTACGCATCGACGCTGTGCTTGACAGGCTCCTTTGGCTACAGGAGCATTATCCCGAGCTACCGGACATAGACGAGGCTATAGCGTGGGCGCGGGCGAGAAAGAGCAGTTGGGCCCATCAGGGGGGCAAACGGACCGTGTGGAAGTACCGGTGGTTCAGCCAGTTGCCGTCGTTATTTGAGGTGTTTGCCGGATGGATGCCAGAGCCGGTGTTCGGGTTGTTGTTGCGGGCGGCGAAAAGGAACCTGCTATAAGGGGGTCGGAGGTGAGCGGATGAAGGTGTTGGTGACGGGAGCCAGCGGCCAGCTGGGCCACGACGTGTGCGCAGAGCTTGCCCGGCGTGGCATAGAGCACATGGGCACGTCGTCCGCGGACCTGGATGTCACCGACGCGCCGGCCGTACACGAGGCGGTGCTGCGCTATGATCCTGACGCGGTGATCCACTGTGCGGCGTACACGAAGGTGGACCGGGCGGAGGATGAACCGGATAAATGCTGGGCAGTGAACGCGGACGGAACGAAGAACATCGCCTTGGCCTGCCGGGAGATTGGCGCGAAGTTGATATATATCTCTACAGACTATGTGTTTCCCGGGGATGGGGAGCGGCCCTATGAGCCGGGTGACCCTGTAGGGCCGCTGGGCGTATATGGGGAGAGCAAGCTTGCCGGGGAGTTGGCAGTGCGGACTCTGCTGGAGAAATATTTCATCGTTCGTATCTCCTGGGTGTTTGGGACGAACGGGAGCAATTTCGTCAAGACGATGCTGCGGCTGAGTGAGAACCGGGACGAGGTGAGCGTGGTGTGTGACCAAGTGGGTAGCCCAACGTACACGGCGGACTTGGCAGGGCTTCTGTGTGACATGGTGATAACGGAGAAATACGGTGTGTACCATGCCACCAATGAGGGTACCTGCTCTTGGGCGGAGTTCGCGGCAGAGATATTCCGGCTGGCTGGGAGGGATACGACCGTCCGAACCATCCCAACCTGCGAATACCCTACGCTAGCTGCCCGACCGCTGAATTCCCGGATGGGCAAGGATAAATTGGAGCAGGCCGGATTCCAGCGGCTGCCGGCCTGGCAGGACGCTCTGGCGCGCTATATAAAGGAGCTTTAAAACGGAGCATGAGCGATAAGACGTTGAAAAAAGGCTGCGCTGTTGCGTTGGCAGTATATGTCTTGCTGGTAGCGGCATTTTACTGGATATGCGATGATCAGCTTCTATATCGCGCCAGTCAAACGGATATGCTGACAGCAGCCGGTGTAATAGGGGAGATTACGTCGGATACGGTAGTAACGCAGCACATCTCGGTAGATGGTGATGATCTTTTGAGCTTGACGCTGTATGGAGCCACATATGCCAGGCAGAATACAGGTTGGCTGTGTGTGGAGATATGTGCGGGGGAGCAGGTGCTGGCGGCGCGTAATGTGGACGTGAGCACCATGGCAGATAACAGCACATTCGATGTGGTATTCACTGGGCCGGTGAAGGTCCCTGACGGAGAGGTGACCCTTCGCATCACAGCACCGGCGGGCACGCATGGCAATGCAGTGACGCTGTACAGAGGCAGTACGATTGCCGCAAATCAAGTGCAGATCATGGACCTTAAGGAAGATGAGTGTGTTCATATCAACGGCGAAGCGCTGGACGCAGCGCTTTGCACGCGAGTGCAGAGCCGGGAAAAGCTGTGGTTTGGACAGCACTACTGGTATATTGCCGGGGCAGGGGTGCTGGTCCTGGCGGGATACTGTTTTGTCTTGATACGGCGCGTTAAATCTGGAAAACGCTCTCTTGTATTGAATATGTTTGCGGCGTTTTCCCGGTATCGGTATCTCATGAAGCAACTGGTAGCCAGGGACTTCAAGACAAAGTATAAACGCTCAGTGTTGGGCGTACTGTGGAGCTTTTTGAATCCATTGCTGACAATGACGGTGCAGTACATCATCTTTTCCACGCTGTTTCGCTCGGATATCCCCAATTTCGCGCTGTATCTTCTGACCGGTATCGTATGCTTCAACTTCTTCAATGAGGCCTCGACTATGGCGCTGAGTTCCGTCGTTGGCAACGCGGCGCTGATCACGAAGGTGTACGTTCCCAAATATATCTATCCGTTGACGCGGGTAATGAGCTCAGCTGTGAATTTCCTGCTGGCGCTGATCCCGCTGTTTGCTGTGATGCTGATCACGGGAACGCCGGTGCGATGGTCCGTGCTGCTGATGCCGCTGGGAGTGCTGTGCCTTATTTCAGTGTCGCTGGGGATCGGGATGTTGCTGGCTTCGGCTATGGTGTTTTTTCGGGACACCCAGTTTTTGTGGGGTGTGGTGAGCATGTTGTGGATGTATGCGACGCCGATTTTCTACCCTGAGAGCATCATCCCGGACAGCTTTCTGACGATGTATAAGTGCAATCCGCTGTATCATATCGTCCGATTCATCCGTATCGTGCTGATGCAAGGTATATCGCCGGAACCAAAGGCGTACTTGCTGATGGTAGTTGCTTCATTCGTGCCGCTGGCACTGGGTGTGCTTGTTTTCAAGAATACTCAGGACCGATTCGTGCTCCATATCTGAAAGGCGAGGGAAAGACCTATGATAATACAGGCGAAAGATGTCTCGATGTGCTACCGGATGGCCTACGACCGGGTACAGAGCATCAAAGAATATCTGGTGCAGTTTGTCAAAGGGAAAATCAAATATGAGGAATTCTGGGCTCTTCAGGATGTGAGCTTTGAGGTGAGAAAAGGCGAGGTGTTGGGGATCATTGGGCATAACGGCGCGGGAAAGTCAACACTGCTCAAGGTGATCTCCGGCATCCTGAAACCCACGAACGGCAGCGTGACGGTGATCGGTACAGTGGTGCCCATGCTGGAGTTGGGCAGCGGCTTCGACTTTGATCTGACCGGGCGGGAGAATGTGTTTCTCAACGGGGCGATCCTTGGGTATTCAGAAAGTTTTTTGAAAGAGAGGTATGAGGAAATAGCAGCGTTCTCTGAACTGGGACAGTTCATAGACATACCACTGCGAAACTATTCGTCCGGTATGGTGATGCGCTTGGCCTTTTCCATAGCGACGGTGGTAGACCCTGATATCCTTATTGTGGACGAGATCCTGGCAGTGGGTGATGCACAGTTTCAGGAGAAGAGCAAAGCCCGGATGCTTGAGTTGATGAGCGGCGGAACGACAGTGCTGTTCGTGAGCCACAGTCTGGAGCAGATCAGAGAGATGTGTGACCGGGTGGTGTGGCTGGACCATGGGCAGGTGAAGATGCTTGGCGATACGGAGACAGTCTGCAACGCATATAGGGTATTCACAGAGCCATGAAGAAAACAGACATCTCGTTTGATCAATATCAGAGATATGAAACATTATCCAGGTTGATCGAATACCATCGAAAGACCTCGGCACAGCGCTTTGTTATTCTGGAGCTCGGAGCAAATGAGCACAAGGACCTGGCGCTGTTCATGCCAAAGGATCATATTTTATTCACCAATATTGTTTTGACAAGCGCGATGGAAGCGGACCCGGATTTTCAAATGGCCGATGGGACAGATCTTCCGTTTGAAGACGGAAGCTTTGACTTTGTGGTCGCGGCTGACGTTTTTGAGCATGTTCCTCCTGAGAAAAGAACACAGTTTCTTTCAGAAGCCTATCGTGTGGCGCGGATAGGGGTCCTTTTGTCATTTCCCCATGATTCACCTGACGTTATTGATGCGGAAAACCGGGTCAATGAATACTATAGAGCGTTTACCGGGGAGGACTTTATTTGGCTCAAAGAACACCAGGAGAACTCTCTCCCGGTGTTGGAGGAAGTCGACAAATGCCTTGATAAGTTAGTATGCAGTTACTTCTCGTTTTTCCATGGCGATATCCGGGTATGGGAAAAACTGTGGTATAGCAACTTTGATGCGTTGTTCTCTCCAAATACACAGGGCTTTCATCAGGACATTTATAGGTACTATAATACCAACATTTATTTAAGTGACGTATCCGATAACTGCTACCGGGTATTCTTTGTCATATCAAAAACAGATGATAAGGGTTGGAAAAAATACAGCGATGCGATGTGGAAAAAGACCGGCAACGCAGAAGCAACCACTTTTTTGGACAGCCTGACAGATGCTCAGCGTGACCTGCATGTACTATGCAAGATTAAAGGGCTCAATGAGACCATCAATGACCAGGATCATTATATTCAAAACTTGACTCATATCATCGAGGACAAGGAACAGCATATCCAGAAGCTGAACGCCTACATTGCCGAGACGGAGAAACAGACGGCCAAGGAACTGCGGGACTGGTCAGAGGCTGTGGATGCCAAAGAGCAGCGCATCCAAAAGTTGAATACAGAAAAGGAAGAGTTGAGCAACGAACTTTCGACATGTCAGCAGCACTATCTGGTGGCAAGCAGCCAGCGCGATGAATTGACGAAACAGCTTTCATCTGTGCAGAACGCCTACAACGTCATTTCCGAAGCTGCATGCTGGAAGATGACAAAGCCGTTGCGTGTAACGTTGGATGTGTCAAAGCGCGTCTTGAAATCCAACCAATACACATATCTCTTCTGCAGAGGCCTGAAGTGCCTGAGAGAAAACGGAGTGCGCTATACGTGGCGACGGCTGCAAGAGCGCGCCAGAGAGAATACAAACGGCGCTGAAGTCCAGTATGACACCGTGCCGGCATCGGCTGCGTACCAGGTACCGGAAACGATAAAGTTCAGCATCGCCGTGCCGCTGTATAACACGCCGAATGGATTTCTGCGGGAGATGATCCAGTCTGTACTTGACCAGACCTACGGGAACTGGGAGCTGTGTATGGCAGACGGCAGCGACGAGGCCCACTCATATGTGGGAAAGATATGCGAAGAATATGCCGGCAGGGAGACTCGGATAAAGTACAGAAGACTGGGGGAGAACAGAGGCATCTCCGATAATACGAACGCCTGTATCGCTATGGCGGCTGGCGACTATATCGCGCTGCTGGGTCATGACGACGTGCTGGCGCCTGACGCGCTGGAGGCGAACGCGGCGGCGATCATGGAGACCGAGGCGGATATCCTGTATTCGGATGAGGACCATATCACAGCGGACGGGCGGCATGTCTATCCGATTTATAAGCCGGACTGGTCTCCAGATCTGCTCTACAGCCAGATGTATATCTGTCACCTTCTTGTGTTTCGGAGAGAGCTGTTTGAGAGCATAGGGGGGTTCCGGGCGAAATATGATGGCAGTCAGGATTATGACCTGATGCTCCGGCTGTCGGAGCAGACAAATAAAATATGCCACATCCCGCGGCTGCTGTATTCATGGCGGGAGAGCGGTTCCTCGACGGCCGCCAATCCGGCCGCCAAACCGTATGCCCATGAGGCCAGCCTGCGGGCGCTCGACGAACACCTGAAAAGGAAGTATGGCCAAGACGCCTATGCGGAGGAGACGGAGTACCTCTTTGTCTATAATCCGCGGTTTGCATGCGGACATCCGTTCATCTCCATCATCATCCCGTTCAAGGATTGCTGGGAGATGACGGATGACTGCGTCAGAAGCATTCTGCAAAACAGAACATACCTGGATTATGAGATACTACTCCTGAATAACCGTTCGGAGAAACAGGATACCGCGGCGTGGGCGGAGAGGATACAGAGGGAGGATAAACGGGTCTGCGTTATCGACGCGGACATGGAGTTCAACTGGTCAAAGCTGAACAACTTCGGGGTCAGCCGCGCGAAGGGCGACGTGTATGTTTTCCTGAACAACGATACAAAGGTCATCAGCGGCGATTGGCTGGAACGTTTGAGCGAAAACGCCCTGCGCCCCGACACCGGCGCCGTGGGAGCGCTGCTGCTGTATCCCGACGATACGATCCAGCATGCCGGCGTCGTCGTAGGCATCGGCGGCTGGGCTGACCACATTTTTAAGGGGGTGAAGACGGAGCACGGTGGCAGTCCATATGTTTCCCCGATGGTGAGCAGAAACGTGCTGGCGGTAACAGGCGCCTGCATGGCTATATCCAGACAGACTATGAAGCGGGTCGGTGGGTTTGATGAGGAGTTCATTATCTGCGGCAGCGATGTGGAGTGGTGTATCCGTGCCTATGAAAGTGGACTTCAGAATCGTTATGACGCGAATGTACGGCTATATCACTATGAGTCCAAGAGCAGGGACTCCTATATCCCGGAGATTGATTTTCAAAAATCAGCCATAGCATATGCGCCTTACTGGGAAAATGGTGATCCATATTTTAATGTGAACCTTGATATCACATCCGTTGTCCCAAAGGAGAGTGTGTCGCCGGTGAAGCTGATCAGTTTTGTTAACTATTTAAAGAAAAACCCCCTCGCAGTGAAGACATATCACGCCCTCAAGCGGGCGCTCATGTCATCCAGCGGCTTTGAGGTGCCCGAGATCAGCCCGCTCAACGCCCGCAGAGGCGAAGGAAATGAGCTGCGGCTGAACCTTCTGACCCCGTCTGTGGATCAGAGGGACGTGTTTGGCGGGATAGCAACAGCGCTTCGTTTTTTTGAGGTGCTGAGAAAGACATGCAGATGCGAGGCCAGGATCATCGTGACGGATGGTGTGGTGAAAGAACAAACGTCTGTCCCACTGGATGGTTATATGTATTGCAGCTGTGAGCAGGACAGTAGCGCAGATCTTCAGGTCATCCCAATGAAGGACCGATATGGTCGGACGATACCTGTCCGCAGAAATGACGTATTTGTAGCCACTGCCTGGTGGACTGCTTATGTTGTGTCAGATGTCATTCGCTGGCAGTCAAAGATCTATGACGAGGAGCAAAAGCCGCTCATCTATATGGTACAGGATTATGAACCGGGCTTTTATCCTTGGTCCAGCCGTTATATGCTGGCCGAGAGCACATACCATATGGAGATCCCTATATTTGCTGTCATCAATTCTGGTATACTCGCGGAATATTTCAGGCAGAATGGGTATTTCTTTGCCCGCAGTTGGCAGTTCGATCCAGTTCTGAACGACAGCTTGAGGCGGTATTTGCCGGAGCGGGGAAGCAGGATCATGAAGAAGAAGCAAATCCTAGTCTATGGCCGCCCGTCGGTAAGCAGAAATGCTTTTGAGTTACTGATATATGCCCTCAAGCGCTGGCGCGAACGGCAGAAGGATGCGGGGACGTGGACAGTGCTTTCCGCAGGGGAACAGCATGACGATGTAGACCTTGGCGGCGGGATGGTTCTAAAGTCCGTTGGCAAATTGCCGCTGGACGAGTACGCAAAGCTGCTGCTGGATACATATGCAGGCGTCTCTCTGATGGTATCGCCTCATCCTAGCTATCCGCCGCTGGAAATGGCTGCGTTCGGAGCGCGGACGATTACAAACTGCTATGCGAATAAGGACTTGGCCAGCTTCAGCAAAAACATCATAAGCCTGCGCGCCTGTGATCCAGCGGACATCGCGGATGCTCTGTGCACGGTGTGCGACAGTTATTCTGGCGAGGGACGCGTAGATGCCTACGAGAGTTATCTCACCGGCGGAACGGTATACGAGGATATCGCCAAAGAGATTGCGGAAAACCTGACAGAAGTTTTCAGTCATCAGAAAGGGCGTGTAATTGAGCAAGGAGAAGCGTAATGCGCAAGGAGTTGGAATATCCCTTTGACAGCCAATATCTTCTGCGGAAGAAGAGATCCCTGCGGCGGAAGCTGCTGGGGCAGGATAACCTCATGGAGAAGCACATCGCCATTCTGGGCGGGTCCACCACCAGCGACATTAAGGACATGCTGGAGCTGTTCCTGCTGAACTACGGCATCCGGCCGGTGTTTTATGAATCGGAGTACGGCCAGTACTGGCAGGACGCCATGTTCTCCAATGCCGAGCTGGAGGCCCTGGCACCGGACGTGATATACGTGCATACCACCAACCGGAACATCACTGCCTGGCCGGAGCCGGCGGACAGCCCGGAGCAGGTGGCCGCGCTTTTGGAGCAGGAGTATGGCCGCTTCGCCGCCATGTGGGACAAGCTCCGGGACACATACAAGTGCCCCATCATCCAGAACAACTTTGAATACCCCTTTTTCCGGCTCATGGGCAACCAGGACGCCAGCAATATCCACGGCCGGGTGAACTTCGTCACGCGTCTCAACATGAAGTTCTATGAGTATGCCCAGACCCACGACGAGTTTTACATCCACGACATCAACTACCTGGCCGGGGACTATGGCCTGGAGAAGTGGTCGGACCAGTTTTTCTGGCACATGTACAAATATGCCATGTGCCTGGACGCCATTCCCCGGGTGGCCTTCAGCGTGGCGAACATCATAAAGAGCCTGTACGGCAAGAACAAGAAGGCCTTTGCCCTGGACCTGGACAACACTCTGTGGGGCGGCATCGTGGGGGACGACGGGGTGGAGAACCTGTCCCTGGGTCAGGAGACATCCATGGGCCAGGCGTACACGGAGTTTCAGGCGTACCTCAAGGAGCTCAAGAAGCTGGGTATCCTTCTGAACGTGGACTCCAAGAACGACCACGACAACGCCATAGCGGGCCTCAATCACCCAGACGGAGCCTTGAAACCGGAGGACTTCATCGTCATCAAGGCGAACTGGGACCCCAAGAGCGTGAACCTGGTGCAGATGGCGGAGGAATTGACCTTGCTGCCGGAGAGTTTCGTTTTTGTGGACGACAACCCGGCGGAGCGGGAGATCATCCGCCAGCAGGTGCCCGGCGTGGCCATTCCGCCTATGGAGAGGGTGGAAAATTATATCAGCGTCATCGATAGGTCCGGATTCTTTGAACTGACAAAGTTCACCGGGGACGACCTGAAGCGGAACGAGCAGTATAAGGAGAACGTGGCCCGGGCCCAGCTGCAGAGCAGCTTTGCAAACTACGAGGACTACCTTTTGAGCCTGGAGATGACGGCCACCATCAAGCCCTTCGAGGCCATGTATATGGCCCGCATCGCCCAACTCACCAACAAGAGCAACCAGTTCAACCTGACCACGAAGCGGTATACCCAGGAGGAGATAGAAAAGACCGCGGCGGACGACGGGTATGTCACGCTGTACGGCAAGCTGGCGGACAAGTTCGGGGACAATGGCGTGGTGACGGTGGTCATAGGGAAGATAGAGGGCGAGAGGCTGGACATCGTCCTGTGGCTGATGAGCTGCCGGGTGCTGAAGCGAGACATGGAGTACGCCATGATGGACGCGCTGGCGGAGAAGTGCCGGGCACAGGGACTGAAGGAGATACGGGGGTATTACTACCCCACGGCGAAGAACAGCATGGTGCGGGAGTTCTACGCCCTCCAGGGCTTTGAGAAGATATCTGAGGACGAGGCGGGCAATACCGCCTGGAAGCTGGATATCAGCCAGGGATATGAGAAGAAAAACAAAGTCATTACTATTGAAGAATAAGGAGATATGACCATGAGCAAGACGGAAATACTTGAGAAACTGAACGAAATATTCCGGGACGTATTCGACGACGAGGACCTGACGGTGGAAGAGGCGACCACGGCGGCGGATGTGGAGGGCTGGGACTCCCTGACCCACATCATGCTTCTGTCGGCCATCGAGGACGAGTTCGGGATCAGATTTGATATGAAGGCGGTCCAGGGGCTGAAAAACGTGGGCGCTATGGTCTGGCTCATTGAGAGCTTGCTGAAGTGATGCGTATCCATCACGTCGGCTATCTGGTCAAGAAGCTGGAAAAAGCGCGGGCCGTATTTGCGGCCTTGGGATACGCGAAAAAGGGCGAGGTCGTCTATGATGAACAACGTGATGTAGATATCCTGTTCATGGAAAAGAATGGCTACACCATTGAATTGGTGAGCCCGGAGTCCGAGCGGTCAGTGGTAGCAGAGCTTATCAAGAAGTATAAAAACGCACCCTACCACATCTGCTATGTCTCGGATGACTTTGAAAGTGACATAAACGGTATGAATGAAAAAGGATTCATACGGATCGATGAACCGGTGCCTGCCCCCGCTTTGGACGGCCAGAGGGTGTGCTTTTTTATGAATCCATATATTGGTATGGTGGAACTGCTGGAGGAGACGGATCGATGATCCGAAAATGAGGTCGTTATGGTATTTTCGTCAACGATTTTTTTATTTGCGTTTCTGCCCCTGACGCTGGCGGGATATTATCTGCTGGACCGGCGGTTCAAAAACTATTTTCTGCTGGCGGCGTCGCTGCTGTTTTACGCCTGGGGCGAACCGAAGTTCGTGTTCATGATGATCGGGTCGATCCTGGTGAACTATCTTTTTGCCCTTGGCATTGACCGGCTGCAGCACAGCGCCGTATCTAAAAAATCGACCTGGGGGGGGTAAAACGTTCTAAACCTGAAAAGTGGGCGAAGTGCCTGCTGGCCCTGATGGTTCTGTTCAATCTGTCCCTGTTTTTTGTGTACAAGTACCTGGACTTCACCATTACCAACATCAATACGGTGGGCCCTTGGTTCGGAGCGAAGCCCATTCCCCTGCGTAACATTGCTCTGCCCATCGGCATATCCTTCTTCACCTTCCAGGCAATGAGCTATGTGTTTGATGTGTACTACGGCCGGGGCCGGGTGCAGAAGAACCCACTGAATGTGATGCTGTATGTGTCGCTGTTCCCGCAGCTCATCGCGGGACCTATTGTCCGTTATGAGACGGTGGCGGAGGAGATCACGGACCGGAAGGAGACGCTGGAGGACTTTGTCCAGGGTATCAAACGGTTCGTCATCGGTCTGGGGAAGAAGGCCATCCTGGCAAACAGCCTTGCCGTCATCGCGGACAGAACCTTCGGCTATACGGATTATTCCCAACTGACAGTGCTGCTGACATGGCTCGGGGCCATATGCTATATGCTTCAGCTCTATTTTGATTTCGGCGGCTACTCCGATATGGCTATCGGGTTGGGGCTGATGTTCGGGTTCCACTTTGAGGAGAACTTTGACTATCCGTACATATCCAGAACGGTAGGGGAGTTCTGGCGGCGGTGGCACATCTCTCTGGGAAGCTGGTTCCGGGATTACCTGTTCATGCCGGTGTCCCGGTCTGAGTGGTTGAGGAAGCTGTCAATGGTTGTCGGAAAGAAGTGGGGCACGAAGGCCCGCAGAAATATGATGGTGATCGTGCCAACGCTGGTCACATGGGTACTGACAGGCGTGTGGCACGGGGCGAACTGGACGTTTCTGGTGTTTGGATGCTGGTACGGCGTGATCCTCTCGCTGGACATCGTAATGGCGCCGGTGTTCAAGAAGTGGCTCAACAAGCTGCATATCAATAAGGAGGCCAAGTGGTTCCATGGATTTCAGATCGTGCGAACGCTGTTTCTGGTGCTGGTTGCGGACGTGATATTCCGCAGTGAGAGCATAGGCGGCGCGACGCGGTATCTGGGTTGCCTTTTCGGCCTTGCGGGAAATCACTTGACGAGCGGAGCCAGTATATTTTTGTTGAAACAAAGTATTGTGCTATTTTTGGCCAGCACAGTACTGGCCTTGCCCATCATACCCTGGTTTCGGGGGAGGATCGACAGGCTGCCGGAGAAGTTGTCACCGGTTTGCAACGTCGCTTGTGGAGTTGCTTATGCGGTGGTATTTATTGCAGCCATCGCGCTCACTGTCACCAGCACATACAATCCCTTTATCTATTTCAATTTCTGAGGCTTGGCTATGAAGATGAGAAAATCATGCTTATTGATATATGCCGTAGTCTTTGTACTGCTGTTGGCCGCGCCGGTACTGGCGTTCAACCGCATTCCGGGCCGTATTTCGGAGGCGGAGAACCGGTACTTGGCGACGTTCCCGGATGTATTTGACGATGCGGGACATGTGAACGAAGGCGTAAAAAGTGGTTTTGAAACATGGTTCAGCGATAACTTGGGCTTTCGCTCCAAGTTTGTGGAGATTGCCACCGATATAAGGCTGAAGGTATTTCATCAATCTACCAGCGACCGCGTGGAGATCGGCCGCGACGGCTGGTATTTTTATACGCTCGATCACAATGTCGACATTGCCGCAGGTAAGCATGTGCTCTCGGAGGACGTTCTTCAGGACATTGCGCAGAAACAGCAGCAGGTCAGCGATTGGTATGAAGCTCAGGGGATACAATATATTTTAGCGTTGACCCCGGGAAAACCGTCGGTATATCCAGAATATATAGCGTCCGGTGATTATACCGTCCGGGAGACGGCTTGCGATCAGCTGGAGCAGTATTTGGGAAAAAACACTACAGTACAAGTCGTAAATACGAAGACTATCGAACTTGAAAATAAAGACAGCGGTAAGTTGTTCCTGCAGCATGACACGCATCTAACACAGATGGGAGCTTATTATGCATATAAAGCTGTCGCTGAACGCTTAAAAGAACTTGGAATGGATATCCATGACTTTTCTGTCGCCTTTTCGGATGAACAGCAGGAAATCGGGGACCTTTCCGGTATGTTAGGCGCGCTGGATGTGCTAGGAAGTGAGACTGTGCCCCACCTGATGTGGGCCAGTCGCTGCACACAGGTAACAGAAGGCCCGTTTTATGACGCGATGATACCGTTTCAGCAGTCAGACTGGGAGGCCATGGTACAGGGTTATTCCATATTTGAAAACCCTGATGCGGAGAACGGTACGCTCTTGATCTATGGTGACTCGCAGTGGCAACCGATGCGGGACATTCCCCAGCTTCTGGCGGAGAGCTTCCAAAAAGTTGTATTTATGGGACTCAGGACGGTCAACATGGACTTCGACCGTCTCGTTAAGCCGGATGTTGTCGTATTTGGCTGCGGGGAACGACTGATCGACACAGTATTGGTAAGAGAACCAAACATACTCAAGGTAAATCAAGAGCTGCCCACGCTTCCGGTTGCCAGTATGGTGACGCCGGAAGAATATGGCGCGCATATTGCCAATAACGGCATATGTCTGGATACATGCAATGGTGTGGAGACTAACGGAAGTACAGACCTGACAGTCGAAGAATCTGCTGAAGCTGTCAATCTGTATGGCTGGGCCGCAGATTTTGTAAATGATGCGCCGTTCTCGGCACTGTATTTACAGATTGGAGATACATTGGTGCAATGTACATATGGCAATGCACGCCCTGACGTGGCAGCAGCCTACGGAAAGGAATCGTTGACCAATACGGGTTTTACTGTGTCTATACCCAAAGGCTTATTTGAGGGGGACACAGAACTTAACTTCGTTGGTATAGATGCTGAAGGAACACATCTTTACAAACCTGTCAGCTATAAGATCCATATAAAAGGAGAGCGGCCTTAACAAAGCGGCGGAGCTATCCGGATGAGCGGCGCACAATGAAGATATAGTCTTGCGTCTGCATTGACTGACAAGAATTCAGAAAATCTATGAGGTATGGGGAATGAAGAGGAAAGTGATCAGCAAACAAAGCAGAGTCTTTCAGAAAGACAAAAGAGTATGGAAGTGCTGTCTGTGCTTGCTAACGCTCCTTATCCTATTAGGTATCCTCTGGCATTATCAGACTTCAGACCTGCCGGGGACGACAGTGTATGAACATCCGCAGGCAAATATAGATTTCGGTGAACTGACTGCTTCGCACAGTTTAATTCAAGAATTCGACTTTAGAGAAAATGTGCAGATATCAGATTTGTCGATTCTGATGGCGATGTATGGAAGAGTGAACCATTGCCAGGTTGTATTTACACTATATTTGAACGAAGATGAAGTCTATCATTATGTTATAGATAATGCCGCCAGTATGGCTGATAACAGCTATTTTACGCTGAAAGATATCGATATTAATGTCACACCTGAGGATAAGCTATATTTGTTGATCACATCACCTGACGGAGAAGCAGGCAATGCGGTGACAGTATGGACAGACACTGCGTCGGATGAAGGCACAATGTATGTATATGACAGCGTAAATGGTGTAGCTTGGGAAGCTGAGGGGTCTATTGCCTGCTCCGCAAAAACTGTGTTTGATCACAGGTTAAGCATGTTAAATATTGTGGTATTTGTGTGTGCGGCCCTGTTTATGACAGTCATATTTGTGCTTTTGTTCCTGTCAGAAATCAAAATCGAACATCTGATCCTTGTGATCGTGATCACGATTGGCCTGCTGTACACGGTGGTCATGACGCCTATGTCCATACCAGATGAGGTGCGGCATTATCAGGTGGCATATAAACTGTCGAATTATATGCTGTTTCAGTGGGACAGTATTGAATATGGAGATGAGGCAGATTTTGACTACCATGGACTAACCGTACATTATAACGCGCCAGCCGGCTATATTCGCGTTATGGAGGACATGGGACAGCCGGCGGCGGACGGCGACGATATTCCGATACCGTTTCCGAGTGAGCTCAGTTACTTCGTTGAATATATTCCTCAGGCAGTTGGGCTTTCGATTGGGAGACTGTTGGGGTTGAACTTTGTCGTAAAGTTCTACCTGGGGCGCATATTTAATTTATTGTTTTATGCGGCGTGCTGCTATTTTGCTGTGAAGCGAATGCCAAAATTCAAACTCCTTCTGGGAGTGTTATGCATTACGCCTATGGCTCTGCAGCTGGCGGGCTCTCTCTCTTTGGACGCGTTTATAAATGGTATTTCCTATATGTTAATAGCAGAGATGTTCAGGGGTATTCTTGGGACCGGGCCGCTTTCTAAAACTGACTATATCTTCTTAGTTCTTCTGGGGGCGCTTTTGGCACCGACGAAGGTCGTCTATGTTTTGATTATGGCGCTGGCGATACTGATCCCAGCAGAACGGTTTGGCGGAGGAAAAAGGAAAGCAAGGGCACTTGCCTGTGCCATGGTAATCTGTGCTGTGACTTTGGCTGTGTTTCAACTGTCAGGTGTGGCATATTGGTTAGGAACAAAAGCTGACCAAACAGGAATGTGGAGAGTCGTGCAGAATTATAGCATATCATTTCTTCTTCATCATCCGCTCGCAAGCGGCAAGGTGTTTTTCAATACGATCAGGCAGCAAGGCTATGATTGGTTTATGAGCAGCATGGGATATCATTTGAGCGGCAACTCAATGCTCGTTCCTAAATGGGCAATTTATGGATTTGTATTATTGGCTGTTTTGTCTGTATTAGAGGAAGAAGATAACATTGTTTCATGGAGGGAAAGAACTGTATTTCTTAGCGTCTCAGCTGCAATCGTGTTGTTGGCCATGTTGTCCATGTTTATTGGGTATACGGCGGCCGGTACGGGTATCATAATAGGCGTTCAGGGAAGATATTTCATTCCTATACTTCCATTACTGTTTATTGTCATTCGCGGAAAGACTCTTGCCTTGAAAAGATCTGTTTTTAAGTTCTGTATGATCACAGCTGTGCTGATAAATATATATGTGATTTCTTATGCGTTGTCTCAAACATTGTTGACGCCACTGGCATAAGGCGCAGCGTCAGATGTGAAAACGAAAAATTAATTAATTTTGCTGGTGTTTACGTGAAAGTGAGGAGAAATTTTTGAAACATGAATTAAATCTGTTATTTAAAGCGGTTTTCACTAGTGCTGTTTGCTGTGCGGTTATCGCGGCTATCGTAGCCCTTTTGTTGCGCACGCCGCTGCTGGCGGGACAGAAAGCGTTTTTATACCGATTGCTGATGTTGGAGGCTTTCGCATGCGTGGTGTTGCTGGCGGTGCTGGTACCGGTCGCGATCAAGCGGGGAAGCCTGTTAGGGCTGGAGATGCACGCAGTGGTGATGTGCGTGGGACTGTCCACGCTGCTCATGGCACTGTTTTTCTCTCTGGGGCCCATGACGATAGAGCGGTCTTATACCATCTACTCTCTGGCAGACATGGCGGACCACGCGGACAAAGACTATTCGTATGAAGACATTAAGGACCAGTTTATCGAAGGATACATAGAGGGCGCCAACGAGAGCCAGAAGCGGCTGGACGAACAGGTGTACATAGGGAATCTGGAGGAAGTGGACGGCGGGTACCGGATCACCAACAAGGGCCGGCGGCTGGTGGGGATATTCCGACTGGTGGAGAGCATATTTCCGGTACCGGATGAGAACAGCATCTATCCCAACGGGCACTGACGCATGCTTTGCTGAATAGAGGTCGTTATGGAACAAAAGAAACCACAGCATTATTTGAAAAGCATCATCAAGCTGATGCGGCCGAAGCACTGGCTGAAAAACGGGCTGGTTTTCATTGCGCTCGTTTTTGCAGGGCGGCTTTTTGAGGTGGATTCGCTTGTGCGGTCGGTCCTTGGCTTTATCGCATTTTCTCTCATATCCTCGGCGGTGTACGTGCTCAACGACATCCGGGATGTGGAGGCGGACCGGAAACACGAGGTAAAACGGAACCGGCCCATCGCATCGGGGGCGGTGAGCATCCCGGCGGCATATGGGCTTATGATGGTGCTGACAGCGGTGGCCCTGGGTATCAGCTTTCTGGCCTGCCGGGCCGTCTGGGAGGGGTTCGGCCTCATCCTGGCATATTTCCTGGTGAATCTCGGGTACAGCCTGGGCCTGAAGCATGTACCGTTCGTGGACATAGTGCTGCTGGTATCCGGTTTTGCGCTGCGGGTGTTTTATGGCGCCGCGGTCATCGATGTGTATGTCTCTTACTGGGTAACTTTGACAGTGTTTGCCCTTTCGTTTTATATGAGCTTGGGGAAACGGCGCAATGAGATATTGAAGAGCGAGGACCCGGCGGCCACCCGGCGGGTGCTGAAGTATTACTCCGTGGCCTTTCTGGACAAGTTCATGTATCTGTGTCTGGCCATCGCCATCGTGTTCTATGCTCTGTGGAGTGCGGATGGGGAGGTGATTGCCCGGTTCGGGACAGACAAGCTGATCTGGACAGTGCCCATGGTAATCCTGCTGATGATGAAGTATAGCGCTGACATTGAGTCGGACTCCTACGGGGACCCGGTGGACGTGATCACCCACGACAAATTGCTGGTGCTTATGGCGTTTGCATATGGAATGGCCATGCTGGCGATCCTGTATCTCCCCAAACTCTGAACAGAGTTGCATACATAAAACGAATCAAAAACAAAGGAGCTATATCATTATGAGCGGAAAACTGCTGGCGGCGAAGGTGCGTGTGGCGATGAACGTGCTAAGAAAACGTCCGATCCTGACGATCTTTGACGTGACGAAGCTATGCAATGAGCGCTGCCCCATGTGCAATATCTGGAAGGAAAAGTCGGCGGACATGAGCTTGGAGGAGATTCGTGCCAAGGCCGGGGAACTGCATAAGTTCGGCGTGGGGTACGTGTTCCTGCAGGGGGGCGAGCCGTTGATCCGCAAGGACATCATCGACATCGTGGACATCTTCCTGGACAACGGCATCCGCCCAACGATCATCACCAACGGCATCCTGCTGACGCCGGAGCTGGCGGAGAAGATTGCGGCGCGGGAGTGCAATCTGGCGATAAGCATCGACTCTCTGATTCGGGAACGATTCGCGTTGCTGCGGGGCAAGGATTCCCTGGAGCGGGTGGCGGCCAATGTGCGGGCCATCGCGTACCTTAAGGGCAGGCACAAGGGGAATTGGTCCATCACCACCACGGTGACGAAGATGACGGAACTGGAGGACGTGAAGAACCTGCGGGATTTTGCCTATGAAAACGGATTCATGTATGCGATCCGGCCCTATATCCACGTGAATGGCACGGCGGGGAAGGAGGACGAGCGGCTGGTCTACGATTACCAGAGCGTGATCGAGATATTCAACTTCATCGCGGGGAAGGCGAAGGAGGAGAACCTGCTGGCCTATCTCATCTACCAGGAACATATCAACTACATCCACGGCAACCCCATGCCGGAGTGCGACGCGCTGAATTATTCGTTTCTGATGAAGGAGACAGGGCATATCTCACCGTGCATCGAGTTCCCCAACATCGACATTACCCTGGACCAGTTCAAGGAACTGAAGAAGCAGTGCAAATCCTGCTTGGATAAGTGCAACGCTACAACGCCGTGCTTCTATAACGACGCGCGGGAGATAGGGTTCCTGGTGAGGAAGAAGTGGATCATCCTGGCCCATTTGCCGACGCTGTTCAAGCAGATGAAGAGGTACGGCAACTTCTTCTAAGAGGTATTGGAAGGAATGGAAAGGATCTTCGTAACAGGGGCGACAGGCTTCATAGGCAGCCGCCTTGTCCGGGAACTGGCATCCCGGGAGGAGGTTGCGGAAGTGCTGGCGCTGTACAGAAGCAAGATACCCTTCACTCAGGAAAAGATACGCTGGGTGAAGGGAGACATGGATCATCTGCCGACGCTGGCATATGAGGAACTGCCTACGAAGGTGATCCACTGCGCGGCGCTGATGGAGCGCGGCGTGAAACCGAAGGATGTCTATGAAAGCAACACACGCTGGACAGAAAACGTGATCGGATTCTGTAAACGCAATAAAGTAAAGGAAATAGTACAGTTCAGCACGATCAACGTGAATCTGAAACATCAGGGCACGTATGCAAGGAGCAAGCAGGCATGCGAAAAGCTGGTAAGGGAGAGCGGGCTGAAGTATAAGATCGTCCGACCGACGCTGGTATATGGGCGCGGAAAGAACGGGCTTGGTTCGCTGATGGGGTACATACAGCACCTTCCCGCGGTGCCTGTGTTTGGAAATGGGCACGCTAAGGAGCAGCCGATCTACGTGGAGGATCTTGCGAAGCTGGCGGCCAGCTACGCACTGGACGAAGAGGGCCCGGAGATGCTGGAACTGGGCGGCAAAGAACCCATGGAGTATGACGAGATGGTACAGATCATGGCGGCGTCCATAGGGAAGAGGGCGCGGATCGTGCATCTGCCCTTTGCGCCGTTTTACCACGCTCTATCGCTGCTGGAAAAATTGAACCTGCCGCTGCCAATCTCATCGGAGCAGGTGGCGCACATTGCGGAGGACCTGGACACGAACATGGGTCCGGTGTGCGAGCGGTATCATATAGAGCTGGCAGATTTTGCGGACAAAGTCAGAGAGTGCATGTGACCGGCAGGCGGCATGCCGATCGTTGAAGAGGGACGTCCCTCTTCATGCTGTTACATCGTAACAGCATGATAAACCTTGAGAAGGAGGATATGAGCATGAAGGATGAGAAGGGAAAGAACAGAAAAAGGGTGGGTCGGGCAGTTAAGCGCATCCTGGCAGGCATACTGTGCTGCGTGATGCTGGTGGTGTGTGTGACAGGGGGCATCATGCTGTCACAGTTCGCCGGCGAGCGGGGTGGATTCACCCGTGCGCATCTCTTCGACTGGATCGAGAATATCTCCGCAAAGCTGAAGGGACAGACCAGCGATGTGGCGCTGCGACAGGAGGCGGCCGAGGCGCCGGCGGAAACCCCTGTGCCAACCGAGGAGCCGCTCCAGCAGACGCTGATCCGGCAGGTGAAGGAGATGGTAGACTACCAGGAGGAGATGGACCGGCTCATGTTGGAGGAGCTGCACAGCGGGGCATATACGCTGGATGAGCCCTTCGTGCTGCTGGATCCTTACGTCGTCTCGCCGCTGACGGCGGTGCTGCTGTTCACCACAGAGGAGCCTATGAGAATCGACATCCATATCGCCGGGGATACGCCTCAGGCGGAGGTGGATTTCGCCTTTTCGGACTATGAGACGGAGCATATGATCCCGGTCTATGGGCTGTACGCTGACCGGGCCAACGCGGTGACAGTTACCGCTACAGACAGGGATGGGGACAAGAGGGTCACCGAGGTGACGGTGCAGACGGATGTACTGCCGTCCGTAATGGCGGACACAATAGTACAGGCGCATGCGCTGGATACGGATGCGGTCCAGCCGGGTTTTACTTTTACCCTTGTTTTCAAAACGGCGATCGATATCAACGGACAGTACCGCTGGTACCTGGATACATTTCAGGATGAGAGCTTGTTGTCAAAAGCAGGTTACTGCGGCGAATACAATGAGGGGAGATCTTTTTTTATTTCATGTGGTACTACAGATGGATATGGTCCTGTAGTGGTCATGGAAATGAATTTATTGGGGAGGGTCCTCAATGCATACTATGCTCCTTTTGGAGTACACCACGATATAGAACCGGATGATACGGGGATACTGGTGACAGGTTCGACCGAGGGCTGTTTTGACAATATGATATACCACATTGATGCAGGATCAGGCGAGATCGACAAAACGATCGATTTCGCGAATTATATGCAGGTACAGCGGGACCAGAGCGAGGATCAGAGCGAGGAACAATATCCGTTTGCCAGCGCATATTACTCACAGTTTGATTGGGCCCATATAAATACTGTGCTCTCTTATGAAGATGATCTGATCGTCTCCATGCGCAACCAATCCACGGTGATGCGGACCGATTGGGACGGTAATATCAAATGGATGCTTTGTGACCCCGCGGGATACTACGAATACTACAAGCAATTTATCCTGACCCCGGTGGGGGATGATTTTGAGTACTGCTATGTCCAGCATGCACCGATGGTGCTGCCGGACCAGGACGGCGACCCGGACACGGTGGATATCCTGCTGTTCGACAACGGCGACTGGCGCAAGGATATCGCGGAGCGCACCTCCCGTTTGATCCAGTACCGTATCAATGAGAAGGAAATGACGGTGGAGCTGATATGGATATATGGCAGCGACAGGCCGGAATTATATAGTGTTATCCACGGAGACGCAGACCTGCTGGAAAATGGAAACAGAATGGGCTCTTTTGAACCATACGATAATAGGACATGGTTGTCCAGCACTTATGGCGTGGAAGTAGATGAGGATGGGAACGTCGTATGGGAGATGTATCGGACGATGAAAACAGACAGTATCTGGGAGTACCGTTTGGAGCGCCTCCCCATCTATACTGAGACAGCCAACGACCTGCACATCGGCGAGCCGGCAAACCTGTTCCTGCCGGAGGAGTAAAAGGAGATTTACATAATGAAGAAATTGTTTGCATTCACCCTGGCCTTGACGCTGGCACTGGCCTGCGTGGGCTGCGGCGGCGGGGACAAGTCCCAGGAGGCCGCCCCGGCGGAAACGGACGCTCCTGCCCAAGCCGAGAGCGAGAGCATCGTCGCCGCCCTGGAGGGCTTCCCCTGGACCATGGAGCTGCGTGGCGCGGATGTGAGGGAGAGCCTGTTCACCCAAGCCGGACTGAAGCAGTACGACGGCAGCATCATGGACGTGGACTACAGCGACAGCCCCTCGGACGGAAACGTATTCCTTATCCTGACCCTTATCATATCCAAAACGGCAACCGGCGGCAGCCAATTTGCATGGGATAAGCTCGCCGTGGCGGACGGGGACGGCAATACCTACAGCCGGATGGAGAACGACACCTTCCTGCAGAATCACCAGTACAACCGCATGGCCAGCACCCCGCTGCAGATCGGCGAGCATAAGGGCAGCGTCTGCTTTGAGGTGCCGGCAGATAAGGCGGAGGGAACGTTCACCCTCCAATATGACGCGGGGGACGTCGGGATGCTGACGCTGCCGGTGGACCCGACTTGAAGGAGGAATATGACATGAAGAAAACCATCGCTTTTTTGCTGGCCGCGTTGCTGGTGACGGCCTGCGCCAAAACAGAGATAGCCCTGGCGGCGGAGCCTGTCTCCAAAACGCCGGTAGAGAACACGGACATCCTGGCGTCCCAGGCTAGGACGGATGAACAGCTCCTGGCGGAGGCAGAGGCGGGCTATACCTTTGAAGAGCCGCTGGTGGTGGTGGACCCCTACGGGAATGCGCCGCTGTCGACGGTGGTGTTGTTCACCCTGGACAAGCCCGCCTCCATCTCTGTGGAGGTGGAGGGGAAGAACGGTACCGCGCCGCTGGTCAAGGATTTCGAGGTGGTCGGCACGCAGCATCAGGTGCCTGTATACGGCCTGTACGCCGGCGAGGCGGCCAAGGTCACCCTTACCGCCCATTATGAGGACGGGACCGAGGATACCTGCGCGCTATCCATAACGGGCGGGGACCTGCCCGCCATGCTCCAGCCCATCCAGGTGGTGAAGGCGGACACGGATAAGATGGCACCCGGCTGGACCTTCCTCCAAGCGGCCAGTCTCCAGGGCTATGTCTACGCCATCGACGAGAGCGGCGCCGTGCGCTGGATACTGAATGACGTGGGGACCGGCACCGCGGGCGCCATCCTGCCGCTGCAGAACGGGAACTTCCTCATCGGCGGCGACAAGAGCTTCGGTAACTACTATAAGTACAGCCTGTTCGAGATAGACCTTCTGGGCAGGGTCATCAACGAGTACATGGTAAACGGCTACCACCACGGCATCGCGGAGATGCCAAACGGTGACCTGCTGGTGCTTGCCAACAATATCGACGGCACGGTGGAGGACACCATCTATGAGCTGCGGCGCAGCGACGGGGAGATCGTGCGGACCTGGGACATGAATGGCTACTTAAACGTGGAAGGCCGGGACGAGCAGGGCCGGCATATATCCGATGTGAACTACCGCAACGAGAACACCGGCTGGACCTATGACTGGCTGCACATCAATGCCATCGACTATGACCCGGAGAGCGACACGGTGCTGCTGTCCAGCCGCCATCAGGACGCGCTCATCAAGCTGGACCTGACGAGCGGGGAGATCGTGTGGGTGGTGAGCGACCCCAACGACGAATGGCCGGCCTATCTGGAGAGCAAACTTCTGACGCCGGAGGGCGACGGGTTCGAGTGGCAGTACGGCCAGCACTGCGTTACCCGGCTGCCCAACGGGGACGTGATGTGCTTCGATAACGGCGACTACCGGAGCAAGACGCCGGAGGGCATCCTGCCCGCCGCCACGGACAGCTATTCCCGCGCGGTGATCTACCGGGTGGATGAGGAGAACATGACGGTCAGTCAGCAGTGGCAGTTCGGCAAGGAGCTGGGGGCGGAGCATATGGCGGTGAACGTCAGCGGTGCCCGGTGCCTGGGGAAGGACCACTATCTCATCGACTTCGGCAACATCATCAAGGATGCGGATGGCAAGGCCACCTATAACGTGATGGCGGGCAACACCGGCACCCGGCGGATGGAGCTTTACGAGGTGCTGGACGACGAGGTGGTCTTTGAGGCGTATGCGGACGGGATGGGCTCGTTCCAAGCCCGGCGTATCGAGCCTTACGCCACAGCCAAGGAGATAGACCTCACCCAGAGCCGCAGCCGCCTGGGGACACTCTATTGCAGCGGCATAGCGGCGGAGACGGAGTTTGACCCGGCCACAGCGGTATCCGGCGGGCCGGAGGTCACGGCTGCGGACAACGGCGTGCAGCTCACTGTCAATGGGACCTTGGACGCCGCGGCGGAGAGCCTGGCGCTGATAATGGACGGAACGGACGGCACATACAGCGCGGCGATCCCCGCGGGGGAGGCCATAGCGTTCACTCTGAATGGTAGTGAGGTGCCCAACGGGGCCTATGATCTGTACCTGGATGTGGACGGCGAGACCTATGACCTGGGTCTTACATGGGACAACGGCGCCGGATGCCGGGCCTACCCGGCGGGCTTCCAGTCGGAGGTGACGGCTGGGGCCGGGGATGTCTACGGCGGCGGCACGTATTACAACGGCACGGCGTTCACGGTCTGGACGGAGAACGGCGGAACGCTGACCATCGCCCCGAACGAGGGACAGACCATAGCCGGCGTCACGGTCAACGGCGAGGAGCAGCCTGCCGATGCCGGCGTGTATGACCTCCCGGCGGCGGAGAGCACCATCACAGTGACGCTCAAGGGGACCGAGTAGAGTTTAAATGTGACGCATTTTTCTACGGCCAGACCCGGCAAGTCAGGTCTGGATGTATTCTTGCTCTGGTGCTTTTAACCTCCACTATACCAACCCCTTTCCTCTGTGTGGGAACGCGAGCGTTCCCACATAGCTGAAAGCCCCTGAATATGGGCGATTTCCGGCGGTTGCTCTTTCCACAACATAGAAGAAGTTGACCTGTTTTCTGCTCGGTCCATGGGGTTCCCGGAGCAGAAACCAGGTCAACTTTTATGCCAGGTGTGTGTCTTTCGGCGAAAACATGCAATTGAAAAGTTAGTACAAAATATACAGAAGTTTTCAATTTGATAATTGACAAACTGGTACTGTGCAGGTATACTAAAAATTGAAAACTGTTATGATTTATATGCATAAGTTTTCAATGGAGGTCATCCCATGGAGATCAAACGTGACAAGTATTTGAACCAGCTTATCGGCTTTGCCTGGGACGGACAGGTGAAGGTCATCACTGGTATACGACGGTGCGGGAAATCCTATCTGCTGCGGAAGCTGTACTATGACTATCTCCGGAGCCATGACGTTGAGGACGATCATATCATCACCATAGAACTGGACCTGGCCCGCGACATCCGTTATAGGGACCCTTTGGCGTTGGCGGCCTATGTGCGGCAGCGTGTGGAGGGGGAGCCGAGCAGGTTTTACCTCTTTGTGGACGAGATACAGATGTCTGACGAGGTGCCAAACCCCTATAACGAAGGGGGAAAGCCCATCACCTTTTATGACGCGCTCAACGATTTGAAGGCGCTGGAGGCGCTGGACATATATGTGACCGGCAGCAACTCCCGGATGCTGTCCAGCGACATTCTGACAGAGTTCCGCGGGCGCAGCGACGAGATACGGGTGCATCCGCTGTCCTTTTCCGAGTATTACAGCGCTGTGGGAGGGGACAAGTCGGCGGCCTTTGAGGATTACGCCTTTTACGGCGGTATGCCGCTGATCCTCTCCCGGCCGGATGAGGAGGCGAAAATGGAGTATCTTCGTTCTCTATTCATCGAAGTTTATCTCAGGGACATCGTAGAGCGGAAAAAGGTCGCCAAGGAGGATGTGCTGGAAGGCATTCTCGACCTGCTCTGTTCATCGGTCGGCTCTCTGACAAATCCGACCAATGTGGCCAATGCCATCAACTCCGCCCAGAAGCGGGGGAAGGGCGAACAGGTCTCGCGCAATACCGTCAGCACCTATATGGGGTATCTGGAGGATGCGTTTCTGTTCGCTCAGTGCAGGCGATTTGACGTAAAGGGGAAAGCGTATTTTGACTATCCCAATAAGTACTACTGCGAGGATGTTGGGCTGCGGAACGCCAGGACCGGTTTCCGGCAGATGGAGATGACCCACATCATGGAAAACATCATTTATAATGAATTGATCCTGCGGCGGTATGCTGTGGATGTAGGCGTCGTCTATGCCAATGGGAAGGATAAGACCGGCAAGCAAAAGCGCACGGCGAGGGAGATAGATTTTGTAGCCACGAAGGGCGGAAAGCGGGTCTATATCCAGTCGGCCTATGCCATGGAGAGCGGCGACAAGCAGGAATCGGAACTGCGTCCCTTCGCCTTGACCGGCGACTTCTTCCCTAAGATAGTGGTGCGCCATGACGTCCACAAGCGGTGGTATGACGATAGCGGCGTACTGCACATCGGCATCGTCGACTTTTTGCTGGATGATGAACTGGTATAGGGAATGAGAGCGGTTGTTCTGAAATATAAAGTGGCGCCCAGATTCCTTTGTGGAAACTGGGCGCTGGTGTTCATGGAGTGATGTTACTTAGAGGAGTTAACGATGGTTAGTGTTTCTCTGCTTTATGCTTTGCTAGGCGTGATTGAGAATTTCCTCCGGGGACTGGGAGAGGAGCCATGCTTTATACTTCTCCTGCTCCGCGAACATCTTTTGGTACAACGCTGTGTTCAGTTGCTCTAGGGTCATGTGCGCCATTTCCTTAAATGAAAAAACCGACTGATCCTGTTGAATCAGTCGGCTATTATTCGTGTTACCGCTCATGTTCGTTGGTTTCACGCAAAAACCGGGGTATTTATTTCTTCGATAGCCCTTCTCCGCCAAAATCGTCGCAGTTCGTTTGGGAACATCTACGGTTCGCCCGGTCCCCTCAACCACCATATTGAAAGCAAGGTCTGAAAAACAAGCGATCAGGTTCTCTGTGACTTTACCTGAAAACGCGGATGTCATAGGTACAGAGTCGGAGCCATATTGCCTATATAGCTCCGAATAATGTGGGTGATACCTTCGATAATCGTCCCCGTTGATAAAAACAGCGTCATTATCCAAGCTGGATTGCAGAAGCGATGACAGTATCGTTTTCCCGGCCCCTGGCTGACCAGCAAGGAGGATCGCTCTAGGGGATGGTTGGGAATGATAACGCCCCTTCGCCAACTCCAACTCACGCTCGACCGTTCTCTTTACAGAGCGGGCTTCTTCAGGTGTCAATGCGCTCATCAAGCGATCCCTTCAGCTCGTGCGATCTCTAACCCGGACAGGAAATTGCGGGCCAAGTGAAACTGCCCTTCGATCTGCTCCAGTTCTGCCTCCGTCTTGGAAAGGAGAATATCCTGCTTGGCATTCCAAACCAATCCATAAAGGATCGAAACGGGGTCCGACCTGCTTTCTATATTCTTCTCCTCGCTATATCTGAATAAGTCACCTAAAACAGAAGCTCCAACTTCCATCAGCACTTCCTGACGGAGAGAGAATTCATATTTGCTCATATAAACATCTCGCCCTCATATTAAGTTGAAATAGTCAAGAGATAGTAGACACAAAAAGTAACAGGTTAGGCCACCAGTTCTGTGCGAAACAGGACTGGTGG
>CANRKN010000014.1 GCA_947631215.1 uncultured Oscillospiraceae bacterium
ATCCCCGAGCTGAAGGCCCAGGGCAAGAACCCCTTCATCCTGGACTTCACCAACCCCAAGTACGATTTGCGGGAGTTCTTCATGGGCGAGGTGCGCTTCAACTCCCTGCTGCGGACCTTCCCCGACCAGGCGGAGGCATTGCTGGCGGAGGCGAGAAGCCAGATGCGGGACCGCTGGGCGCGGTACAACCACCTGGCCACCCAGGACTATTCCCACATGCTGGACGTGCTCAAGGACTACCCCATCGAGCCGCCACAGGCATAACAGACATAAAAAGGCGGGAGCGCTTCGCGGCGCTCCCGTTTTCCTTTTTTATTCACTTCAGCTCAAACTGCATCATGTAGGACAGATACAGCTGCTCGGCGTGGGTGAGCTCCGCCGGGGGCCGGTGGCCCAGGCCGTAGGTGAAGGAGATGGGCGGGTCCAGCTCCGCGCAGCACACCTCCTCGTCCGCCGCCAGCGCCGCGGCGAACTCCCGGGCGTGGAGGGAGACGCCCATCCCCGCCTTCACCAAGTCTATACAGCCGATGGAGCTTCCTTCATACACCACCTGGGGCGTCACGCCCTCCCGGCGGAAGGCCGCCAGCGTCAGGGCGGACAGCGACCCGCCCCGGGTAGGCAGCAGCAGCCGCTCATGAGCAAGCGCCGCGAGACTTACTCGCCCGGCGGCGGCCCCGGGGTGGTCCCGGCGCAGCAGCGCCACCATGGAGCTGGCCGCTATGGGCATGAAGGTATAGTCCCCCGCCCCGGCGAAGTTGGAGTAGGCGGGAAAGACGTTCACCGCCCGCTTTCGGAACATGTCGTACAGCACCGGCTCGTCCGCCTCCACCATGGAGAAGGTGAGCTCCGGGTAGGCCTGGTGAAAGCCGGTGATGTACTTCGCCATGCCGTAGTACTGGGGATTCTGCATCACCGCGATGGTGAGAGACGTGGCGGACCGGCGCTTTAAGTCGTCCAATGCTATCTCCGACTCCATGCTCAGGGCCGCGATCTTCCGGGCGTAGGGAAGATAAGTCCGGCCCGCCTCGCTCAGGGCCAGGCTCCGGGTGGTGCGGTCAAAGAGCGGCGCGCCCAGCTCCTTTTCCATGGCCCGGATGTGCTTGGAAAGGGACGACTGGGCGATAAAAAGCCGCGCCGCCGCCTCGCTGAAGCTGCCACAGTCCGCCAGCATCACCAGCTCCCGGATGTGATCTACGTCCATATGGGACCTCCCCTCGCGATTTATTCCGTATCCGAATAAATCATACCGCAATTGGAATTGTTTTGCAACTGTTCACACGATATATTTATTATGGTACGACATTTTTGTCGAACCTTCACAAAGAAGAGAATAATAGGAGGACAAACAACATGCTTTTCCAGGTCTATGGAGACAACTCCATCTATCAGGTGGTGGGCTGGGTCCTGGTATTTCTGGGCCTCATCATCACCAACGAGATCCAGCGCCGGTCCAAGCTGGGCGGCTACGGCTTCTTCGTGGGCATCCTGGGCGCGCTGACGGTGTACTTCATCGCCATCTATGTGGGCGCGGCCAGGGGCGCGGAGTGGGCCCTGCACAACCCCACCTACATCTACATGAACAGCTGGTTCCATTATGCCAAGCTGTACGCCGCCAGCATCGGCTGCATCGGCTTCATGTGGCTGAAGTACAAGCACTGCCTGGGCAAGAAAGACTGGTTCAAGTGCTATCCCTTCGTCATCGTGGCCATCAACATCCTCATCGCCGTGGCCAGCGACTTCGAGAGCGCCGTCAAGGGCTCCATCGCCCTGGCCAACACCGGCAGCCGCTGGTGGCTGTCCAGCGAGGGCGTGTGGCTGTACGGCGGCTGGTGGAACTGGGCCAACGGCCTGGCCGGCATCATCAACATCCTGTGCATGACCGGCTGGTGGGGCATCTACTCCTCCAAGAAGCATGACGACATGCTCTGGCCCGACATGACCTGGGTCTACATCGTGGCCTATGACATCTGGAACTTCGTGTATACCTATCTGAACCTGCCCACCCACTCCTGGTACTGCGGCTTCGCGCTGCTGCTGGCCCCCACCGTGGCGGCCATCTTCTGGAACAAGGGCGGCTGGATCCAGAACCGGGCCAACACCCTGGCCACCTGGTGCATGTTCGCCCAGGTCTTCCCCATCTTCCAGGACTACAGCCGCTTCTCCGTCATCCCCAGCCTGTACGCCGACGGCGTCATGGACCCCGCCGTCCATCCCACCCTGGCCGATCCCCGCGCCCAGGGCGTGGTGGCGGTTCTGTCCATCCTCATCAACTGCGCCGCCCTGGCCCTCATCATCAAGCGGGCGAAGGCGCAGCACATCAACCCCTACAAGCAGGAGGTCTTCAAGGGCACAAAGGACTTCGAGGAGGCCATGGCCCGCGCCGAGTGAGCGCATACCCCTTAAACGCGTCAAAACATATACCCTATGCCTCCCCCGGGAGGCATAGGGCCTGCGAAATGAGGAGAGAATTATGGCTGATATCCATGATCCCAATCCCGATAAGATCGTGCGGGAAGAGCCCTTCCGTGAGCCCATCGCCAAGCTGGGCAAGCTCATAACCGACCGCATCCCCCAGAAGCTGGGCCTTAAAAAGATCACCAAGGACGACCCGGAGTACTGGGCCCTGTCCGCCATCCTCACCGATGAGGAGGCGGAGTTCGCCATGAAACTGGGGGTCCGCAAGCCCAAGACCTTCAAGCAGCTCCAGGAGCTGTCCGGCATGGAGACGGAAAAGCTTGAAAAAATGCTGGAGCATTTGAGCTGGCTGGGCATCCTGGAGTACAACTGGGAAAACCTGGACGGCAAGAACCCGGACCATGAAAAGCGCTGGGTCCTGCCCATGTACGTGCCCGGCAGCGCCGAGTTCACCAACATGAATATGGACGTCATCGGCCAGTACCCCGAGATGGGCCGGTTCTTCGAGCGGATGAGTTTCCTGCCGCTTACCAAGGTCACCCCCATGGTGCCCCCCGGGGGCGCCGGCATCGGCATGCACGTCATCCCCGTGGAGAAGGCCATCGAGATGGAGAACACCTCCGTCTCCCTGGAGCACATCTCCCACTGGCTGGACAAGTACGAGGGCAAGTACGCCGCCAGCCCCTGCTCCTGCCGCCGCTCCCGCCAGACCTATGAGGAGGGATGCGCCGACGACTTCATGGACTGGTGCGTGGCCGTGGGCGACATGGCGGACTACGTGGTGGAGACAGGCAAGGGCGGCCGGTACATCACGAAAGAGGAGGCCCTGGCCATCTTCAAGAAGGCCGAGGACAACGGCTTCGTCCACCAGATCACCAACATCGACGGCGAAAATAAAATTTTCGCCATCTGCAACTGCAACGTGAACGTGTGCTACGCCCTGCGCACAAGCCAGCTTTTCAATACCCCCAACATGTCCCGCTCCGCCTATGTGGCCCATGTGGACAAGAACGAGTGCGTGGCCTGCGGCCGGTGCGTGGAGTACTGCCCCGCCGGTGCAGTGAAGCTGGGGCAGAAGCTCTGTAAGGCCGACGGCAGCGAGGTCACCTACCCCCGCCAGCCCCTGCCCAGCGAGCAGAGTTGGGGCGAGCACATGTGGACCGTGGACTACCGGGACAAGAATCGCATCAACACCCACGACTCCGGCACCTCCCCCTGCAAGACCGCCTGCCCTGCCCATATCGCGGTGCAGGGCTACTTAAAGCTGGCCGCCCAGGGCAAGTACACCGAGGCGCTGCAGCTCATAAAGAGAGAAAACCCCTTCCCAGCCGTGTGCGGCCGCATCTGCAACCGCCGCTGCGAGGACGCTTGCACCCGTGGCACCGTGGACCAGGCCGTGGCCATCGACGAGGTCAAGCGCTTCATCGCCCAGCAGGACCTGGACGCCAAGACCCGGTTCATCCCCGAGAAGGTCATCCCCAAGGTCCAGGGCGGGTTCGACGAGAAGATCGCCATCATCGGCGCCGGCCCGGCGGGCATGAGCTGCGCCTACTATCTCGCGGAAAAGGGCTACCGGCCCACCGTGTTTGAAAAGGAATACCGCCCCGGCGGCATGCTCATGAACGGCATCCCCTCCTTCCGGCTGGAGAAGGACGTGGTGGAGGCGGAGATCGACGTGCTGCGCCAGATGGGCGTGGAGTTCAAGTGCGGCGTCGAGGTAGGCAGGGACGTGACCATCGCCCAGCTCCGTGAGCAGGGCTATAAGGGCTTTTACGTGGCCGTGGGCCTGCAGTCCGGCGGAAAGCTGGGCGTGCCCGGCGACGGCGCCGACGGCGTTATCTCCGGCATCGACTTCATGCGCTCCGTCAACATCGGCGGCGGCGCCAAGCTCTCCGGCAAGGTCGTGGTCATCGGCGGCGGCAACATCGCCGCGGACGTGGCCCGCACCGCCGTGCGCTGCGGCGCTGAGAGTGTCGCCATGTACTGCCTGGAGGGCTGCGACGACATGCCCATGGGCGAGGAAGACCGCTCCGAGTGCGAGCGGGACGGCGTTGCCATCCACGCGGGCTGGGGCCAGACCGAGGTCATCGCCAAGGACGGCAAGTGCGCCGGCGTCAAGTTCCGCAAGTGCCTCTCCGTCAAAAATGCCGAGGGCCGCTTCGCCCCCACCTTTGACGATAATGAGACCGAGACAGCGGAGTGCACGACAGTCCTCTACTGCATCGGCCAGAAGGTGGACTGGAAGCAGCTCCTCTCCGGCACGAAGGTGGAGTTCAACCCCAACGGTACCGCCAAGGCGGACCCGGTGACCTACCAGACCGCCGAGCCTGACATCTTCGTGGGCGGCGACGCCTATACCGGCCAGAAGTTCGCCATCGACGCCATCGCCGCGGGCCATCAGGGCGCGGTGAGTCTGCACCGGTTCGTGCAGCCCCACTCCAGCCTCACCATCGGCCGCAACCCCAACCACTTTGTGGAGCTGAACAAGAGCGACATCAAGATCGACGAGGCCAGCTTCGACAACACCCCCCGCCAGCGCATCGGCTACAACGAGGCCCTGCGCAGGACCTTCAAGGACGAGCGGGTGCCCTTCACCGAGGAGCAGGTCAAAAAGGAGACGGCCCGGTGCCTTGGCTGCGGCGCGTCCATCGTGGACCCCAACAAGTGCATCGGCTGCGGCGTATGCACCACCAAGTGCGCCTTCGGCGCCATCACCCTGCACCGCGACAGGCCCGAGTGCACCCACATGATCCCGGCAGAGGATAAGCTCAAGGAGATCCTCCCCTACGCCGCCAAGCAGACCATCCGCATCAAGTTCGGCAAGAAGCAGAAAAATGCATGAGCTGGGCGTGGTGTTCCATGTGATCGACAGCCTGAAAAAGGTAGCCGCCGAGAACCATGTGGACCGGATCAGCAGCGTGACGCTCCAGCTGGGCGAGGTATCCACGGTCATCCCCCACTACCTCACCGACTGCTGGAAATGGGCCGCGGCCCGGGAGCCGCTGGTGGCCGGGGCGGAGCTTAATATCGAGCCCATCAAGGCCATAAGCTGGTGCGACGACTGCAAAAAGGAGTACGGCACCATCGAGCACGGCCGCGCCTGCCCATACTGCGGCGGCGGGAACACGTGGCTGGTGCAGGGCAACGAGTTCATGATCAAAGAGATAGAGGTCCCGGGACCGGAGGAGGAAGAGGATGAGTAATGTGCGTGTCATAGAGGTCAAGCAGAGCGTCTTTGCCGACAACGACGCCCAGGCGGACAGGCTCCGCCGGGAGCTGAAGGCGCAGAAGACCTTTCTCATAAACCTCATGTCCTCCCCCGGCGCCGGCAAGACCACCACCCTGAAAAGGACCATCGCGGACCTGAAGGACGAGATGCGCATCGGCGTCATGGAGGCGGACATCGACTCCACTGTGGACGCGGAGGCCATCGCCGCCGCCGGCGCCAAAGCCATACAGCTGCACACCGGCGGCATGTGCCACCTGGACGCGGCCATGACCGGGCAGGGCCTCAGGGAGATCGGCGCGGAGAACTTCGACCTGGTGGTGCTGGAGAATGTGGGCAACCTGGTCTGCCCCGCCGAGTTCGATACGGGCGCGGCCAAAAACGTGGCCATCCTCTCCGTGCCCGAGGGCCACGATAAGCCCCTAAAATACCCCCTCATGTTCCAGGTCTGCCAGGCGCTGCTCATCAACAAGATCGACGTGCTGCCGTACTTTGACTTTGACATGGACAAGGTGGTGGCCTACGCGAAGATGCGCAATCCCGCCATTGAGATATTCCCCGTCTGCGCCAAGACCGGCGAGGGCTTCGAGGCCTGGGAAAATTGGCTCCGCGCTCAAACCTCTGCCTGGAACGGATAAAAATCAACGCTTAAAATGGGGCCCCCATGAAAGCCCAGCGAAGCGGGTTTCATGGGGAGAAGGAAGAAAAAAATGGGGCCCCCACGGGAGCCCAACGAAGTGGGTCCCGTGGGGAAAAGGAAGAACGGCTCTGGCCGATGATGTAGCCTCGCAAGCGAGGCTACAGAATCTCCAGAGCCGTTCTGACGTAGTGCCGGTGGCGGGGGTCGAACCCGCACGTCCTTTCGGACAACGGATTTTAAGTCCGTAGTGTCTGCCATTCCACCACACCGGCGCGTATCCCCAGATTACACCATTCCCCCGGCAAAGTCAACGAGTTACCGCTTGCGGCGGGGGAAACTTTGCGTTACAATACGTGCTATGAGAACATATAATGCGGGACAAGTGGATATCGTCGTCATCGGAGCGGGCCACGCCGGCATTGAGGCGGCCCTGGCCGCGGCGCGGCTGGGACTGGAGACGGCATGCTACACCGTGAGCCTGGACGCGGTGGGCAACATGCCCTGCAACCCGGCCATCGGCGGCACCGGCAAGGGCCATCTTGTCCGGGAGCTGGACGCCCTGGGGGGCGAGATGGGCCGGGCGGCGGATAAGGCCTGCATCCAGTACCGGATGCTGAACGTGGGCAAGGGCCCCGCCGTCCATTCCCTCCGGGCCCAGGCGGACCGCCGCCGGTATCAGGAGATCATGAAGCACACCCTGGAACGTCAGGAGCACCTGCACCTTCGCCAGGGGGAGGTCATATCCATCGGCGTGGAGGATGGGCGCGTGGTGTCCGTCACCACGGACAAGGGCGCGGTGGTTGGCACGAAGGCGGTCATCGTGGCTTCCGGCACCTATCTGGGAGGCCGGACCATCACCGGCGAGGCGGTGCGGGCCTCCGGGCCTGACGGCCTGGCCGCGGCGCTGCCCCTGACCGACTGCCTCAGAGCCTTGGGGCTACGTATGCGCCGGTTTAAGACCGGCACCCCGCCCCGCATCAACGCCCGGACGGTGGACTTTTCCAAGATGGAAATACAATACGGCGACGCGGACCCCCAGCCCTTCTCCTTCTCCACCGACGCCCCACCCAAAAATCAGGCAGTGTGTTACCTCACCTACACCAACGCCGAGACCCACCGCATCATCCGGGAGAATCTGGACCGGAGCCCCCTCTACGACGGGGTCATCCAGGGCGTCGGCCCCCGGTACTGCCCCAGCATCGAGACGAAGATCGTCACCTTCCCGGACAAGCCCCGGCACCAGCTGTTCATCGAGCCCATGGGCCTGAATACCGACGAGCTCTATATCCAGGGTCTGTCCTCCTCCCTCCCCGAGGACGTGCAGATCGCCATGGTCCACACCATCCCCGGCCTGGAGCATGCCGAATTCACCCGCCCGGCCTACGCCATCGAGTACGACTGCCTGGACCCCACGGAGCTGTACGCCACGCTGGAGACGAAGAAAATAGCGGGCCTTTACGGCGCGGGCCAGTTCAACGGCTCCTCCGGCTACGAGGAGGCCGCCGTCCAGGGCTGGGTGGCCGGGGTCAACGCCGCCCGGAAGATACAGGGCAGGGACCCGGTCATCATCCGCCGGGACCAGGGCTATATCGGCGCGCTCATCGACGACCTGGTGACCAAGGGCACCAATGAGCCCTACCGGATGATGACCAGCCGCAGCGAATACCGGCTCCTGCACCGGCAGGATAACGCCGATAAACGACTTGCATACATTGGATACGACCTGGGGCTTGTAAGCGAGGAACAGTATCAGCGTGTTTTGGATAAATATTTACAGGTTGACATCGAGATAGCGCGGCTCAAAAAAAGAAAACTCTATCAACTTCTGAAAAGGCCCGAAAATACGTATGATTCCCTGGCTGGCCAGGACCCGGACCGCCCTGCACTCTCCCGGGCCGTCATCGAAGAAGTGGAAATATCCATAAAATATGAGGGATATATCCAACGTCAGCTCCGGGAGGTGGAGGCTTTCTCCCGCATGGAGCAAAAACGCATACCGATGAATATCGACTATGAGGCCGTGCCCGGCCTGCGCACGGAGGCGCGGCAGAAGCTGGCCGCCATCCACCCGGTGAGCTTCGGCCAGGCCAGCCGCATCTCCGGTGTCTCCCCGGCAGATCTCACCGCCCTGATGATATGGACGGAGAAGGAAAAATGACATTTACGGCCCGCTGGAAAACAGCGGGCCCTTTCATCTGACAGACGAGGGCAGGAAATGTCAGGACAGCGCCGTCCAATGCGGGGTATGATGGCGGCACACGGAAGGAGGGTCTTTATGGACTGGGTGACCGGGTTCCAGCGGGCGCTGGACTATATCGAAGCGCACTTGACGGAGGAACTGGACATCTCCGCCGCCGCCCGGGAGGCGGCCTGCTCCCCCTTTTACTTCCAGCGCCTGTTCGGCATCCTCTGCGGCATGAGCCTGGGCGAATACGTCCGCTCCCGGCGGCTGGCCGAGGCCGGCAGGGAGCTGGCCGCCGGAGGCATAACGGTTCTGGACACGGCTCTGAAGTACGGCTATGAGAGCCCGGAGAGCTTTGCAAGGGCCTTCCAGCGGTTCCATGGCGTCACGCCCTCGGAGGTGCGCCGCGGGGCCCATCCCCAGTCCTTTGAGCCCTTCACCGTGCATATCACACTGAAAGGTGGTCATATCATGGACTGCAGCATCGTGGAAAAGCCCGCCTTTGCCCTCTTGGAGCGGGTGGAAAAGCACACCATCGCGGATTCTCAGAACGAGAACACTATCCCCGACTTCTGGACCCGCGCCCAGAAGGACGGGACGGTGGAAACGCTCCTGGCCCAGGCCCCGGACAAAACGTATATTTACGGCGTCTGCTACGGCAACGCCCCTTCCGACGAGAAGACCTTTGATTACGCCATCGCGGCGGACTGCGGCGGCAGCGTGCCGGAGGGCTTTCGCCGGACGGTCATCCCCGCCCGGACCTGGGCGGTGTTCCCCTGCCGGGGCGCCATGCCGGGGGCCATCCAGCGGCTCTGGCACCGCATCATCACGGAATACTTCCCCTCGTCTCAGTATGAGCCCACCTACGAGCTGGACATCGAGGCCTATCCCGACGGGGACATGCTCTCGCCGGACTATCGGAGCGAGGTATGGGTCCCGGTGAATAAGAAGTGAGCCCTTGACATATTTCCTTCTTCTGGGCTATAATATCATCCTGTAAGAGGGAGTAGTTTGCGCGGGGCCATCCCCGCGTCCGGCGTCTCGTCAGGTCGGCCACGAAGGTGGTCCGGGGCGCCGCAGATAGCTTATCTGAAACGAGACTTTTACCGCGTTTTCCCCGCGGTAAAAGTCTTTTTTGTTGGAATAGGAGGCTTAAGATATGTCCGTCACCGCTCTGGTCCTGTTCATCCTCACCTACTGCCTGATGATCGCCCTGCCCAAGTATCGGCCCTGGGTGGCCCTGTCCAGTGCGGCGCTGTACGTCATTTTGGGCTTCGTCCCCATCCGGGAGCTGGCCGGAGCGGTGGACTGGAACGTTCTCATGATGCTGGCGGGCACCATGGGCACGGTGAGCCTGTTCATCGAGTCCCGCATGCCCAACCGCATGGCGGAGGTGCTGCTTACAAAGACGCCAAACGTCATGTGGGTGGCGGTGGTCATGAGCCTATTCTCCGGCGTCATCTCCGCGTTCGTGGACAACGTGGCCACGGTGCTGATGCTGGCGCCGGTAGGTCTCGCCATCGCGGCGAAGCTGGGCGTGAGCCCGGTGCCGCTGCTCATCTCCATTGCCGTGAGCTCCAACCTCCAGGGCGCGGCCACGCTGGTGGGCGACACCACCAGCATCATGCTGGGCGGCTACGCCGACATGGACTTTCTGGACTTCTTCTTCATGGACGGGAAGTTCTCCATCTTCTGGGCCGTGGAGCTGGGGGCGGTGATGACCGTGCCCATCATCCTGTGGCTGTTCCGTGACCAGCGGGAGCCGGTATCCATCCCGGACCGGACCGAGGTCACTAACTACTTCCCCTCTTTTCTGCTCATCGCCACAGTGGTACTTCTCATCTGCGCCAGCTTCATCCCCGGCAAGCCCGCCGTTACCAACGGCCTCATCTGCATCGGCGTATTCCTGGTGGGCGCCATCCACTCCCGGCTGCGGGAAAAGAGCTGGCATAATGTCAAGGCCGCCTTTCTGGAGATAGACTACCAGACCCTTTTACTGCTGGCAGGCCTCTTTATCGTCATCGAGGGCATCAGCCGGGGCGGCGTCATCGACGCCATCGCGGATCTGTTCGTGCGCATCGGCGGGTCAAACCTCTTCGTCATGTATACCATCATCGTCTGGGGCTCGGTGCTCTTCTCCGCCTTCGTGGACAACATCCCCTACGTGGCCACCATGCTCCCGGTGGTGACGGGCATCGCCGCCACCATGGGCTGCTCGCCCATCCTCCTCTACTTCGGCCTTCTCACCGGCGCCACCCTGGGCGGCAACATCACCCCCATCGGCGCCAGCGCCAACATCACCGTCATCGGCATCCTGCGCCGGCAGGACTATGAGGTGAGCACCAAAGACTTCATGCGCATCGGCGTGCCCTTCACCCTGGCCGCCGTCATGACCGGATATCTGTTCTGCTGGTTCGTGTGGCATTGATGCGGGCCATTTTTGCGTGAAGGATCGCTTGACAAAATCGTATATAAACCGTTATTATTTCAAAGAATAGAGTCGTATACAGGAAAGAGGATGACGAATGGCGTCGGATAGAGAAGGTAGCCCCGACATCGACCGCGCGGCACGAAGCCGCGCCGCGGCCCCGGCCGTGAACACCCGCACCCGCCGCCGGGCGCCCACCGCCGGGCGGCACCAGGCACCCGGCCGCCACGCGGCCCCGTCCGGCAAGGCGGCAAAGCGGGCCCCCGTTACCGAGGCCAAACCGGTAAAGCGCCCTCCAGCCGCCAAGAGCGAGCCTGTAAAGCGCCCTCCGGCCGTTGATAATAAACCCGTAAAACGGGCACCGGCCCCCCAGAGCCAGCCGGCTTCGGTGATACCGCCGCCGGCGGCACCGGGGGAAAAGCGGCACCACGCCATGAGCAAAAAGCGCCGGCGCAGGAATATCCTTATGCTGTCCGGGCTCATCCTTGCGGTGGCCGCGATCTTCATCCTGGCCAACTTCATCGTGACCCGGGTGAAGGGCTTTCAGGTGTCCTCCGCCACGGCGGACGCCCAAGTATTATCCTGGGAGAAGACCCGCAACGCGGATATGTATGATATCTACGACGGCAGCGGAACGCTTCTGGCGGAGCTGGCCGGGGACGGCCCCACCCAGTACACGGTGGAGGACCTGAAGAGCAGCACCCCCTACGATTACACCATCGTGGCAGTGAACAGCTTCCTTGCAAAGCATTCAAGCCGGGCCGCGGCCTGCTCCGCCTACACCCTGCCGGAGGCAGTGGAGTCCCTGACCGCCATGAACTCCGGAACCGGCGCGCTCCTTAAATGGGAGGACAGCGGCGCCGGCGGCTATGAGGTGGAATATACCGACCCATCCGGCGTGGAGAAAACGCTGGACGCAAAAAAGAGCGACGCCGAGGGCTTCACCATCCCCGACCTGCAGGAGGGCGCCCAGTATATGTTCAACATCCGCGGCTTCGTCCAGGACGGCGAGGAGCGCATCTATTCCGGCTGGACCTCCTCTGAGACCTTCACCGCCCTGCGGGCGGCGGATATGACCGGCGTGGACGTGACCAAGCCCATGGTGGCCCTCACCTTCGACGACGGGCCGGACTACGCGGACTACACCGAGCGCATCCTGGCCGTGCTGGCAAAATATAACGCCCACGCCTCCTTCTTCCAGTGCGGGCACAGCGCGGCGGACCTGCCGGAAAAGATCACCAGCATGCTGGAGGGCGGCCACGAGGTCGCCTGTCACACCTATGACCACACCCACTACGGCACCGACGTCACGGCAGAGGATATCGTCAGCGCCGACGACGCCATCGAGCAGGCCTGCGGCCAGCGGCCCACCGCCTTCCGCTCCCCGGGCGGCATGACCACGGACCTCATCCGGGACATCTGCGTCAGCGAGAGGATGCCCATCTTCTACTGGAGCATCGACACCGAGGACTGGAAGAGCCGCAACGCCGACTCCGTGTGCGACATCGTCATGAACTACGTGAAGGACGGGGACATCATCCTCATGCACAACGTCTACGAATCCACCGTGGAGGCCGTGGAGCGCATCGTGCCCTTCCTGGCCAAGGAGGGCTATCAGATGGTCACGGTCAGCCAGCTCGTCCAGGCCAAGACAGGCAAGCCCCCTGTGCCCGGCACCCAGTACGTCACCGCCACCATCACCAACTGAAAACTGAAATACAAAATGCGGCCCGAGACGCTTGTCTCGGGCCGTTTTCTTATCCCCAAATATCCCCGGTCACTCCAGGGTGATGCCGTATATCTGCTCGCCCCGGGTGCCGATGACCACAGTGTTGTTCCACACGATGGGCGTGGCCTCCATGGTGCAGCCGAAGCCGAAGCTGTCGTATTCCTCGCCCGTCAGGCCGTCCAGCAAGTACATGGTCCCGTCGATGCAGGAGGTGTACAGCACGTAGCCGTTGCCGTCGGTGTCGTAGAAGGTGACAGGGGTGGACCAGGAATAGCTGTTGGAGTGGTAGGTCCATACCTCCTCGCCGGTGGCGGTGTCCAGGGCCACCAGGGTGCCGTCCTCATAGCCGGGGTACCGGGCCACGGCCACGTACAAAAGCCCCTCCAGGGGGCCCTTGCCCAGGGACAGGGACGCCTGCACGCCGCCGGAAAGGTCCTCCACCGAGTGGCAGGTATAGCTGTGGTGCCACACCTCCTGCCCGGTGACGGCGTCTATCTTCCACACGGGTATCTCCGCCGTGTCCCAGCTGCGCCAGCCCAGGTGGAAGGAGGTGCTCAGGTAGATATAGGGGTGTCCCTCCCCGTCCACCTCCAGCACGCCGGTGCAGTTGGTGTCGTCCAGACAGTCGAAGCGCCATTCAATGGCCAGGTCATTGAGGTCGATGCACAGGAAATCCCCGCCGTTGTCCGCGATGAACAGATAGCCCCGCCAGGCGATGGCGCTGTCCTCCATGCCGTAGTAGAACTTCTCCGCCGTGGAGGACTCATAGGTGAACTTGACCTCCTGGGGGTCCACGGTGATGGTGCCGGCGGCCTCGTCATAGGATGTGTTCAGATCCAGGATATAGAGCACCCCGTTCTCCCCGGGGTAGATGAGCTGATCTGTCTCCGCGTCCACAAGGGCGGAGCTGTCCCAGGCGCTCCAGCCCCGGGGGGCGAAGTCGTCATTGTTGCCGGTGGTATACAGGACCTCCCCGTCGATGAGGCTCACGATCATGATCCGTGGGGTGCCCTCCCCGGACACGCCGCCGCCCAGGTACATGAGGGGATACCCCCGGGGGTCCACGGAACCGGCCCCCTTGAAGGGGTAGCCCAAATAGACGCTGTCCCGGGTCTGCTGGCCGGTCTCCAGGTCGATGAAGAATACCCGCCCGGCCAGGGTGGCGTAGATGACCTCCACCAAGTCCTCCTTTTCCTTGGCCCAGTCGTACATATCCATGATGCGCTTGGTGCTCTCCGGCCACTGGACGGCCAGGGGCTGGCCCGTCCAGCCGCTGCCGCCCCAATAGCTGCCGCCGCCGGACATGCCGCCGGTGGTCACGGTCCAGTAGTCCCCGAACTGGGCGGCGTTCAACGCCGCCTTGCCGTAGGAGGAGCTGTCCCGGAAGTTGCTGCCCCGGAAGGTGAAGATGCCGGTGAGCTTCCCGTAGTCCTCCGGGCCTATAAAGTCCATGGTGTGCTCTGCGTCTGCCATATAGCCCGCGGCCACGTCGCCGTGGACCAAGTAGGAGGTGGAGGTGATAATATCGGAGGCGCGGCTTTCCGGCGTGAACTCCGCCGGGGGCGTGGGCACAGGGGTGGCTGTGGGCTCCGGGGTGGGCGTCACGAACTTGCCCGACAGCTCCGTGGACCTGCCCATGACGGCCGTATCCGCCAGAGCGGTCAGACTATCCTTATTGGCATGCAGCAACGCTCCCAGGCACATGAGCAGCGCCAGGAACACGGCTGTCTTCATCCAAAAAACGGCTCTGCGCTTCATGTGGCGCCTCCCGTATCACTCGGTGAAGTGGATGTGGCTGTTGATGTGGTCGATGCAGAAGCAGTGATACCCCGCGCAGCGGCTGCAATAGCGGAATTCCAGGTCGGGCCAGTCCCTGTCCGTCCGGCCGCACACCTCGCATTTGCGGGTATAGCCCTGGGCCTTCTGCTCCTGCTGCACCTTCCGGGCGGCCTGTTTGAACTGGATGGTCCGGGCCTTCTGCGCCGTCCTTCTCCGCATAGCGGAGGGCCGGAAGAAGTCAAAAAGCCACTGGCCGCAGAACACCAGGTAGTTCAGCATCGCCACCACCGGCACCAAGGCCATGCCGACGGAGCCCTGACCAATATAGCTGACCACCGACAGCACGAACATGGCCGCGTCCACCCAGGCCAGCCACTTGATCTTGATGGGGATGAAGAAGAACAGCAGCACCCGCTGGTCCGGCCACATGGTGGCGAAGGCGAAGAACAGGGACAGGTTCAGGTAGTTGGACGTGACCCACAGGGCGCGGCGGGTGACGGCGTAGTAAAGAATGCTGTACAGCGCCGTCAGGAGCATACCGCCCATGTAGTAGATGTTGAACCGGGGCGTGCCCCAGGCCCGCTCCAGATTGCTGCCGATGAAGTAATAAAAATACAGGGCGATAGCGAAGAAGAAGGGCGAGCTGCTCTCCGGCACCAGCACGAAGGTCACCAGCCTCCACACCTGGCCATGGAGAAACAGCCGGGGGTTGAAGTAGAGATAGCTCACCAGCGTCCCGGTCCGGTCCATCAGCGTGAACAGATACACGATGACCTGGCCGATGACGATGAATATCATCAGGTTCCGCAGGCCGAAGCCGGGGTGCTTCCTGCAGAACTTCTCGATCCTGTTATCCAGGCTCCTCACGTCCATCACCTCATGCCAATCATACCCTTTTTTCCCGGTAAAGTCCACCCTATTTTGCCAGCCCGGTCCCGGAAAAGGTTTTTTGGGCAAAAACGATTATTTTCCTTTCAAAATGGGGATGTTTATGATATAGTATAATCTGTATGAATATGTCGGAAGAAAACGTGATAGAGGGAAAAAACGCGGTCATCGAGGCCATCCGCGCCGGCCGGCCTCTGGACAAGGTGTTCCTGGCCCGGGGAAGCAATGACAAGGCCCTGGCCTTCATCGCCTCCAGCGCGAAGAGCGCCGGCGTGGCGGTGACGGAGTGCGACAGGCGGAAGCTGGACGCCATGAGCGCCACCCACGCCCACCAGGGCGTCATCGCCGTGGCCGCCGCCCGGGAGTACTGCACCCTGGAGGATATCCTGGACCACGCGGCAGAGCTTTCTCAGGACCCCTTCGTGGTGGTGCTGGACGGGGTGGAGGACCCCCGGAACCTGGGGGCCATCATCCGCTGCGCCGAGTGTGCCGGGGCCCATGGTGTCGTGCTCCCCAAGCACCGCAGCGCCGGGCTCACCGCCGCCGCGGACAAGACCAGCGCCGGCGCCGCCGAGCATATGCTGGTGGCCCGGGTGCCCAATCTCGCCGCCGCTTTGCAGACCATGAAGAACCGCGGTCTTTGGATATACGGCGCCGAGGCCGGGGGCGGGAGCCCCCTTTGGAAAACGGATATGAAAGGACCGATCTGCCTTGTGATCGGCTCGGAGGGCGCGGGCATGAGCCGCCTGGTGCGGGAGGCCTGCGATTTCGTCATGGACATCCCCCTGATGGGGCAGGTGAACTCCCTGAACGCCTCCGCCGCGGCAGCGGTCCTCCTCTATGAGATCGTAAGACAGCGCCAATGAGTGACCATTATCTGGACAACCTATTGCCGGACTTCGGGGAATACTCCCTGGACTCCCTGCTGGAGAGCTACCAGAAGCGCCCGGCCCAGACCGGCGAGACCCTGCCCGAGCAGCCCGCCAGGGCGGCGGAGGCCATCGCCCAGCGCTCCCGGCAGATCGTCATGGAGGCCCTTGGCGAGACCATCAGCCAGCGCAAGACGGCCCGGAAGCCGGATTTCGACAGCGCGGGCCTCAATGACCTTCTGGAGGACGATATCGACCCCGCCGGGGTGGACGAGCCCGCCGAACCCAAAAAGTCCCGGGTACATATCTCCCCCGAGGGCGTCATCACCGTGGACGTGGACCTGCCCGGCGAGGCCGGGGAGGCAGCGCCCGTGGAAGAGAGAGCCCCCCAGGCGGAGGATATGCTCCCCGAGGAGGAGGCTCCTGAGGAGGAAGAGGCCCCGCCGGAGCCGGAGACGCCCCCGAAGGGAAAACGCCCACACCGGCCCGGCCACAGGCCCGAGGAACCCCAGGAAAAGCCCTCTTTTAAAGATAAATTCCTCACCCCCCTGGCCCGGTATTTCGCCACCCGCGCCGCCCGGAAGGACCTGCAGCGGGCGGAGTCTGCCAAGTGGCCGGACCCGGACGAATATGAACAGCCGGAGGAGGTCCCCCCCAAGAAGGCCAATAAATTCTACGTCCAGCAGGTGCAGGCCTTTGGCTTCCGGCTGAAGGTGTGCGTATTTTTGTGCATCGTGCTGGCTTGGATCAGCCTCGGCCTTCCCATGGCGGGCCTGTTGGGCAAGAGCCTGCAAGCCCAGGCGGGGGTGTCGCTGGTGCTGCTGCTCACCGTGATGGTGGCCGCTCTGGACATCGTGGCCGCCGGGCTGCGGCAATTATTCGCCCTGCAGCCGGGGATGGAGTCTCTCTCCAGTCTCGCCGCCCTCGTGAGCGCGGTGGACGCGGGGATGGTATTCTTCGGCTACGGGGAGGCCCTGCCCTTTTGCGCGGTGGGCGCCTTCTCCCTGACCGCCGCCCTCTGGGGCGAAAAGCTCACGTGCCTGGCCCGTGCCCGGACCATGCGCATGGCGGCCATATCCAAGAACCCCTCCGTGCTGTCGGCGGGTGAAAACAGCCGGGGCGCCGCGTATCTGAGCCGCACGCAGCGGCCGCTGGACGGGGTGGTCCGCCGGACGGAGTCCACCGACTTCGGCCAGAACGTATACGCCACGGCGTCGCCGGTGCTGATTCTGGCGGCTCTGGCCCTGGCGGCGCTGGCCTGCCTGCCCGCCCAGGGGGCTTATTTCCTCCATGCCCTGTCGGCGCTCCTGGGCGCGGCGGCGTCCTTTACCGCCTTTCTGAGCTTCCCCCTGCCCTATTCCATGGTCTCCCGGAAGCTGCAGCCCTCCGGCGCCGCCATCGCGGGCTATGCCGGCTGCGCCGACATCGGGAGGACCCGGCGGGTGGTGCTCTTCGACGAGGACCTGTTCCCCCCCGGGAACATCAAATTCAGCAGCATCAACATCCTGGAGGGGGCCTTGGTGGACAAGGTCATCTCCTATACCGCCAGCCTTCTGGCGGCCTCCGGCAGCGGCGTGGCCGGGGTGTTCATGGAGCTCATCGAGCGGCGGAAATATTCCCTGGTCCAGCCGGAGGAATTCCGCATCCACGAGGGCGGCGGCCTGTCCGCCCGCATAAACGACGAGCAGGTGCTGGTGGGCTCCGCCGGGTTCATGAACCTGATGGGCATCCGCCTGCCCCAGAACATGGTGGTGAAAAACGCCGTGTGCACGGCCCTCAGCGGCGAGCTGGTGGGCGTGTTCACCATGGACTATATCCCCGTGTCCAGCGTCCAGGAGGCCCTGATCACCCTGCTCACCGGCCGGACAAGGCCCATCTTCGCCATCCGGGACTTCAACATCACCCCCCTGATGATACGCCAGCTGTTCCGCATGTCCACGGATAACTTTAACTTTCCCCCCTTCCGGGATAGGTACCGCATTTTCTCCGGCCCCCATGAGACCGGCGCCATCTGCGCGGTGCTGTCCCGGCCCGGCATGGGCCCGCTTGTGGACGCGGCGGAGGCCGGGCGGAAGCTCTACACCGCTGCGCGGGCGGGCACGGTCATCTCCCTTTTGGGCTCAGTGCTGGGCATGGTGATACTGTTCCTGCTCTTTCGGGCGGGCTCCTTCGCCACGGCCACGGCGGGGAACGTGCTGGCCTACATGTTCCTCTGGGCGCTGCCGGTGGCCATCCTGGCCTACGGCCAGAGCCGCTAGTGCTAAATACTGAATAAATGTATTGCCAAGGTTTTCCCAATCGTGTATAATAAATATTTGTGAACGGCTGATTTTACCATTGAAACAGTAACTGATATAAGGAGTGCAGCACCTATGGAAATGAAGAACATCCGCAACATCTGCCTGCTGGGCCATGGCGCCAACGGCAAGACCACCTTCGCCGAGAACATCCTGTCTGTGGCCGGCATGACCGACCGCCAGGGCAAGGTGACCGACGGCAACACCGTCTCCGACTACGACCCCGAGGAGGTCCGCCGCCAGATCAGCATCTCCGCCGCCACCATGTACGCCAACTGGCAGGGCCACAAGATCAACATCATCGACACCCCGGGCTTCTTCGATTTCGCCGGCGAGGTGTACCAGGCGCTGCGCGTGGCCGACATCGGCGTCATCTGCGTGGCCGCCAAGGAGGGCGTGAACGTAGGCGCCGAGAAGAGCTGGAAGTACCTGCGGGACGCCGATAAGCCCCGGGCCTTCTATATCTCCAAGCTGGACGAGGAGCACGCCGACTTCGACAAGACCTTCGACGGCCTGCGCGAGCGCTTCGGCAACTCCGTCTGCGCCATGACCGCCCCCATCAAGGAGGGCGAGAAGTATATCGGCATCGTGGATGTGATCACCCGCAAGGCCTACAAGATGGACGGCAAGAAGCGGGTGGAGATCCCCGTGCCCGACGCCATGAGCGGCCGGCTGGACGAGCTGTATACCGAGCTTGCCGAATCCGCCGCTGAGACCAGCGAGGAGCTGATGGAGAAGTACTTTGAGACCATGGAGCTCTCTCCTGAAGAGATCTCCGGCGCCCTGAGCTCCGCCGTGGCCGAGGGCAGCGTCTGCCCGGTCTACTGCGGCGCCGCCGCCACCGGCATGGGCACCCAGATATTCCTGGACGCGGTCTGCTCCGTGTTCCCCGCCCCCATGGAGGGCGGCAAGGCCTGCGACCCCAACGGCCCGGCCAAGGCCCTGGTCTACAAGACCATCTCCGACCAGTTCGGCAAGTTCAGCCTCTTCAAGGTTGTCTCCGGCAAGGTCACCGCCGATATGACCCTCACCAACGCCCGCAGCTCCTCCCAGGAGAAGCTGGGCCACATCTACTGCATGCAGGGCAAGAAGAACACCGAGGTCACCGAGATCTGCTGCGGCGACATCGGCGCCGTCTCCAAGCTCTCCGACACCAAGACCGGCGACACCCTCTGCGCCGCCGGCGCGGTGGAGGCCCTGCCCGGCATCACCTTCGACATCCCCTGCTACCAGATGGCCATCGCCCCCAAGGTAAAGGGCCAGGACGACAAGGTGGCCCAGGGTCTGGCCCGTCTGGCCGAGGAGGACCCCGCCTTCACCGTCACCCTGAACGCCGAGACCCACCAGCAGGTGGTGGCCGGCGCCGGCGACATGCACATCGACGTGCTGTGCTCCAAGCTGAAGAGCAAGTTCGGCGTGGAGGTGGAGCTGAGCCCCGCCCGCGTGGCATACCGCGAAAAGATCCGCAAGACTCTGGACACCCACGGCCGCCACAAGAAGCAGACCGGCGGCCACGGCCAGTTCGCCGACGTGAAGATCCGCTTCGAGCCCCAGGACGAGCAGGAGGACATGATCTTCGCCGAGGAGGTCTTCGGCGGCAGCGTGCCCAAGAACTTCTTCCCCGCCGTGGAAAAGGGCCTGCGGGAGTGCTGCGTCAAGGGCGTTCTGGCCGGCTATCCCATGGTGTACCTGAAGGCCGTGCTGTACGACGGCGACTTCCACCCCGTGGACTCCTCCGAAATGGCCTTCAAGACCGCCGCCGGCCTGGCCTACAAGGAGCTGGTGAACGCCAACCCCGTCATCATGGAGCCCATCGGCCTTCTGAAGGTCACCGTGCCCGACGCCAACCTGGGCGACATCATGTCGGACATCCCCTCCAAGCGCCGGGGCACCGTGCTGGGCATGAACGCCCACGACGGCATGCAGGTGGTGGAGGCCGAGGTGCCCATGGCGGAGATGACCACCTACGCCATCGACCTTCGTTCCATCACCCAGGGCCGCGGCTCCTTCACTCTGGACTTCATCCGCTACGACGAGACGCCCATGAACGTCCAGCAGAAGATCATCGAGGACGCCAAGAAGGCCCAGGCCGAGGAGTAAACCTCAAATTCAATAGCCAAGGGGAAGCGGACGCTTCCCCTTAGGTTTGCAAGAAACTGTTTTATTGGAGAGATACGTCCATGGAACCTTCTCCCCGAAAAGAAGCCCCCCGGGTAGTGGTCATCGTGCTGGCCATCCTGGTGCTGTGCGCGCTGGCGGTGCTGGCGGCCTGCTACTTCCGCTTCTCCCCCGCCCGGCAGACACCGGCGCCGTCGGCCACCCCGGCGGTTACCCAGTCCGCCATATTCGTCACGCCGGAGCCCACCGCCGTGCCCACCCCGACCCCCACGCCGACACCGACGCCAACGCCTACCCCCTCTCCCACGCCTGAGCCCACACCCATACCGGTGGCGCTGGGCGAGACGGAGGACGCGGGTCAGGAGTATATCGACAGGATCGTCTTTTTGGGCGACAGCTCCATCTACTGGCTGGCTGGCCACGGCATCCTGCCCTTCACCCAGGTGTGGACGGATGCGGAGGGCACCATGAGCCTGTTCAACGTGCCCATCGACCCCATCCGGTACTTTGACCCGGCCACGCCGGACACGGCGGAGAGCCTGCTCATCCCCGACTGTGCCGCCCGGAGACAGCCGGATATCCTCCTCATCACCTTAGGGCTCAACGGCATCGCCATGCTGGACGAGCAGCAGTTCAGGAGCTACTACACCGACATGCTCTCCCAGATACAGGCCGCCAGCCCCAACACGAAGATCATCCTCCAGTCCATCCTCCCCGTGATGGACAGCCGGGTGCCCCGGGGCATCAGCAACGAGAAGATAGATACCGCCAATCAGTGGATATACTCCATAGCGGAGCAGATGGGCGTGCGCTACCTGGACTCCCAGCCCGCCGTGGAGGACGAGAACGGCCAGCTCCGCTCCGACTACAACGACGACCTGGCCATGGGCATCCACATGAACCCCACGGGCTTTGAGGCCCTGCTTCAGCACATCCGCACCCACGCCTGGCTGTGACGACGAGACAAAGGAGAAAGACGATATGAACAGCCGCTCCCGCGCCGGTTTTTACGTGGTATGGACCCTGGCTATATTGGTGTGCCTGGCCCTGTGCGTATTTATTTTAGTATTCTTCTCCGTGGTGAAGGGCTCCGCCCCCGCCGCGGAGGTATCCCCGCCCCCGGCAGATATAACGGCCCTGCCCGACAACGGCACTGTGGCGCCTCAGGACGGGACCCAGCCCGCGGATGTGACGGATGTACCCGTAACAGACGTACCCGTCACCGACACCCCCGCTCCCACCGACGTCCCCGCGCCCTCCTCCACGGTCCTGGCGGAGACGGCGGACCTGGGCCAGGAGTATCAGGACAAGATCGTGTTCCTGGGCGACAGCACCACCTATGGTCTGATGAGCTACGGCGTGCTGCCCAACTACCAGGTCTGGGTACCGGCCAGCGGTACCCTGAGCCTCTTCAACTGGGAGATCGAGACCATCGACTACTACGGCCGTGACGGGTCCAACCAGACCCTCTCCATCGCGGACTGCGCCGCCACAGGCCAGCCGGAATACCTGGTCATCACTCTGGGCATCAACGGTATCTCCATTCTGGGCGAGGACCAGTTCAAGGACTACTACCGCCGGCTGGTCCAGGCCATCCAGGCCGCCAGCCCCAACACCCGCATCATGTGCCAGTCCATCTACCCGGTCATCGACTCCATGACCTCCTCGGACATCTCCAACGCCAAGGTGAACGCCGCCAACGGCTGGATACAGGACGTGGCGGAGGAACTGGGCGTGCGGTATCTGAACACCCACGACTCTCTGACGGACGGCAATGGGCAGCTCATCAAAGAGCTGAACTCCGGCGACGGCATCCACGTCACCCCCGCTGGCTACGAGCGCATCCTGGAATACGTCCGCACCCACGGCTATCAGTAAAGGAGCATTCTTTCTATTATGGCTTCCCCCTCTTCCCGCAGCCGCCGGAGGCGGCCCCCCTATCTGACGGCAGTGCTCTGCCTGGTCACCTGCGCAGCTTTCATCGGCGTCGTCTATTTCCTGGCCGGCGACCGGGGCGGTACCTCCGCCACCGCGCCTACACCCACTGTTCCCGCTGCTACAGATGTACCCACGCCTGTGCCCACCCCCACGCCGCCTCCGCCCACCGTGCTGGAGCAGACGGAGGATGCCGGCCAGGAGTATATCGACAGCCTGTATTTCCTCGGCGACAGCATCACATACCAGCTGGCCAGCAACCATTTTGTCCCCTTTACCCAGGTCTGGGTCCCGAAAATCGGCACGCTGAGCCTGTTCAGCTGGGCGGTATCCGATATAAACTACTACCCCAAGGATGACCCGGACAACCCCCGGGAGATGTCCATTGCGGATACTGCCGCCGCCTGCAAGCCGGAGTATCTGGTCATCACGCTGGGCATCAACGGCGTGGCCGTGCTGGACGAAGAGGATTTCAAGGACTATTACCGGGACCTGATCAACACCATCCTGGAAAACAGCCCCGATACGAAGATCATCTGCCAGTCCATCTTTCCCGTGGTGGAGAGTCTGACACCGGAGGGCATCACCAACGCCAACGTGGAAAAGGGAAACCAGTGGATCCTGGACGTGGCAAAGGAGACAGGCACCCGCTACCTCAACACCCACGAGGTGCTGACAGACAGCAGCGGCGGTCTGATCCACGACTATTCCCCCTGGGACGGCTACCATGTGACTACCGACGCCTACGAGGTGATCCTTCAGTACATCCGGACCCATGCCTATCGGTAAAAGTATCCGCATGACCCTCCCGGCGCATAACATGGCCGGGAGGGTTTTTTATGGACGATCTCATACGGGAGAGCATGGATGGCTTTGACGAGGTGTGGCAGCGGGTGACCGGCAAGCCCGGGACCGGCTGTCCCGGGAAAACATACGCCTCAGAGGACATACTTGCCGCGCTCATAGCCGGGGAGGCCTGCACTGCACAGAAGAGCGCGGCCCTGTCGCGGGCGTGTCAGGGCCAGGCGCGGCAGGTCCTTGCCCGCCACGCCAACCGGGCGAATGCGCGGCTGCGCCGCCTGCGGGCGGAATACTTCATCGCCGCGGGCATGACCGCCCCGGACCCGGGTCCGTGCCCCACACCAGCAGAGGGCCGTCAGGATGCCCTGCGCCGGCTCTATTTGGATGCCTTAGCGTTGGCGGACCGCTATGAAAAGGCCGCCGGGGAGGCTGACGACGCCGCGCTGCAGGAGGTCCTCACAGCCTTCGCACAAGAAAACAAGCTCTGGGCACGTGAACTCCGGGCCCTGCTGGTGGGCAGCTTCTGAAACCTAAGAAAATGGCCGCTGCGTAAACGCAGCGGCCGTTTGGCGTATCAGAAAAGCGACGTCTGGACCGGCTCTGGCGGCCGGATGACGCCCAGGCGGATGAACACAGGATAGAGGTAGCTGGCCCCGAAGGTGCCCAGTTTCTTGGGCCCCTCCACGTTCCCGCCCAGCTCCAGAGCCCTATGAAAGGCCATGAACACGGTGCTCTGGGTGATGCTCTTCTCCTTGCGGCTGATGAACATCTCCCCGCCCAGGGCCCCATCCCGGCGCTCCCGGATGGCATAGGTGAAGGCCAGGCCCTTGGCCGTATAGAACAGCTCCCCCTGCCAGGCGATCAGCGCGTCCCACAGCGCCCCGTCTTTGTCCCCGCTGCCGTTCAAGGCTTCCCGCAGGGCCATATCCGCCTGTTCCCTCGTCAGCATCGACATTTTTCCCTCCTTTTTCCAGTTTAACACATATCCCGCCGGAGGGCAAGATAAAAACAGAGACCGCCTTTCGCGGTCCCTGTTTCAATTTTGTATCGTTTTATCCTCTCTTCCGGCGCATGGCCACATAGGCCAGGCCGCAGCCGGAAGCCGCCAGCATCAGCGTCCAGGGCAGGAGGCTGGTCTCATCCCCAGTCTTGGGGGCCTTCTTATTGCTGCTGGAGCTGCTGCCGGAGCCGCTGCCCGAACCCGAGCCGGAGCCGCTGCCGGAGCCGGAGGCGGGCCTGGGCGTGGGGGTAGGCCGCGCGGTGGGCCTGGGGGTAGGCGTAGCGGAGGGGTCCTTCTCCACGGTCACGGGCCCGGCCAGGGTGTTGCCGGTGACGCCAGTGGCGGGAGAGCCGTCCTTCATGAAGCGATAGCCGCTGGCCAGCATATCCCGGACCTCGGTGCCGGCGGCGGTGGCCACCGCCGCGGTGCCCTCAAAGGTGCCGCCGTACAGGGCCACGTACCGGGGGATGGTGGTCATGATGCCGTATTTCACGCCGGCGACAGTGCCCGCGGAGACGTTCACCTTGCCGCCCCGGGCATACACAGCCCAGCCGTCGTCGCCGGTGCAGCGGATAGCGCCGCCGGTCATGTTCAGCGTGCCGCTGGACATGAACACGCCGTTATAGGGGCTGGTGATGGTGCCGCCGCTGAGGTTGGCGGTGCTGCGGTTGCTGTTCACCAGACCGTACCTCTCGCCCTCCACGGTGCCGCCGGAGATGTTGACCGTGCCGCCCGCGGCGGACAGGGCCGTGCCGGTGGCCTCCACCTTGCCGCCGGTGATGTTCACCGTGCCGCCCGCAGCGGATATGGCATACTCGCCGCCCCGGACCGTGCCGCTGGAAATGGTCAGCTGGCCGCCTGTGACGGATATCACGCTCTCGCCCAGGCCCTGCAGGGCATAGGGCCCGGTCAGGATGATGTCGTCGCCCTCCTCCACCGTGACAGGCGCCTCCGCCACCACGTTGGACAAAAGCTGGATGGTGGCCAGCCCGCCCTTGGCGGCCGCCCAGGCCTCGGCGAAGGTGTCATACTCCACGGACTCGCTGCCGATGATGACCCGGGCCGCCTTGGGCTCCGCCACCCGCAGGACGCTCACCGTGCCGGTCAGGCTGTCGCCGGACACGTCCTCGATCTCGGCCTCATCCTGCATATACACACAGCCGCTCTGGAGCATGACGCCTACAGACTGGCCCTCGGCGGTCTTCACGGCGAACTCGCCGGTAAAGGTGCCGCCGCCCAGGGCCGCGGTGGTGGGGTCGCTGGCCTGGATGCCATAGCGCTTGCCCTCGATGGCGCCGCCGGTGACGGTGCAAAGGCCGCTGGACACGTAGATGCCCCAGCCTCTGTCTTCACTGACGCCCTTGATGGAGCCGTTCTTCACTTCCAGGGAGCCGCCGAACAGGCATGCGCCGTTGTAGCTGCTCTCGATGACGGTCTCTTCCCCGTCGATGACGGCCTGGCCGTCGCTGACATATACGCCGTAGGAGCTTCCGCCGGTGGCGGATATGGCAGTGATCTTGCCGCCGGTGATATTGGCCTTGGCGCTGTTCACGCGCACGCCGCAGTTGGAGCTGATCTCGCCGCCGGATATCTCTGCTTCGGCGTCATCAGCCAGGGCCACGCCATAGGTCTCGCCGGAGACGGCGCCGCCGCTCATGGTGATCTTGCCGCCGTTGATGGCCCGCAGGCCGTTGGCGCCGCCGGTGACGGTGCCTGCGGTGAGGATGATCTCGCCGCCGTCGGCATAGACGCCGCTGCCGTCGCCGGTGCCGGTGATGGCGCCGCCGCTTATTGTGAGCACGCCGCCCTCAGTGACGGTGACGCCCCAGGCCGCACCCTCGGCCACGCCGGAGATGGTGCCGTCGGCAATAGTGGCGGTGCCGCCGGTGAGATACATGGCGGTATAGCCGCAGAGGATGACGCCGCCGGTGACGTTCACGGTGCTGTTGGTGCCGGTGATGCTATAGCGGTCCGCGCTGATGGCGCCGCCGTTGACGGTCAAGGTCCCCTGCTCGGAGGCCCGGACGCCGAAGTCGGCGCCCACGATCTCGCCGCTTTCCACGGTCAGGCTGCCGCCGGTCACATTGATGACGCTGGCGCCGGTGCCGTGGAGGGAATAATCGCCGCCGGCGAAGGTGACCGCGTGGTCCGCGGCCACAGTCAGGGGCGCGGTCACGGTCACGTCGCCCAGGAGGGTGACGGCGGCACTGTCCGCCGCCGCGGCGGCCGCCCAGGCCTCTTCGATGGTATCGTATTCGGTGGTAGTGTCGCCGATGGTCACCGACGCGCCCAGGCCCGCCGCGATGGTCCGCACGGAAACGGTGCCGGGCAGATGGTCGGCGCTCACATCCTCAACCACCGCGCCGTCCTGCTTGTACTCATAGCCCTCGGCCAGCATCTGGCCCACGTTCAGGCTGCCGGGCACCGCCACGGCGGCCTCGCCGCCGATGTACACGCCGCCGGTCAGGGTCACGGCCATGGGATCGGCCGCGTACAGGGCCGCGTAGCCGCTGGTGAAGGTGCCGCCGCTGAGCTTCACCGCCCCATGGGTCCCCAGGGACGCCGTGGCGGGCAGGTCCACGCCGATAGCCGCGTCATTGACGCCCTCGGTGCTCTCCACCACGCCCATGGCGTAGGTCTCGCCGGTGACGGCGCCGCCGGTGACGGTGACGCTGCCGGCCGCCAGGATGCCGTAGGTCCGGCCGGTGATCTCGCCGCCGGTGACCTCCAGCGCGCCGCCGGCCTCCACGGCCACGGCCGCGCCGGACAAGGCGTTCACCGCGCCGCCGGCGATGGTCAGTGTGCCGCCGGCCTGGACCAGCAGCAGGGCCCCCTCCGTCTCACCGGAGAGAATGAACTCGCCGCCGTCAAAGGTCACATGCTCCCCTTCGGCCACAATGAGCTGCTCCGCAATGGCGGTATCCTCCGTCAGGGTCACAGTGCCGCCCTGGGCCTTTGCCTCGGCCCAAAGCTCCGCGAAGGTCTTTTGGGCCTCTTCCTTCTTCACGCTCACCGCGCCGGTGAGGCTGGCCACAGCGGCGTCTTCCACTGCCTCGCCGTCACGGACAAAATAGCCTCCCGCGCCCAGCAGGCCGGCTACGGTCCGCCCGCCCTCCGCGGTAATCGCCGCGTCGGCGCCGGCAAAGGCGCCGCCGGTGATATCGGCCTCAACAGCCTCGGCCGCATACAGGGCCGTGTGCTGGCTGGATACGCTGCCGCCGGTGACAGTGAGCTTCCCGCCCAGGGCGCGGATGCCGTCGCCTGCGGCCTGGATCTGGCCCTCGGTGAGCTTCAGCTCACCCTCGCCGTTCACCACCACCGCCGCCAGGGCGTTGGGGTCGAAATCATTATATGTATGGTCCTTCAAAAGCTCCTTGGAGATGGTCACGGTGACATTGACGCCGGCCAGGGTCAGCTTGCCGCCGTTCACTTGGATGGCGTTTTTATCCTCGGCGCTGATGGTATGGCTGCCGGCCAGGGTCACCTCGCCCTTCTCCATGACCAGGGGAGCGCTGAGATGGGCATCCTTCGTCAGGGTGAGGGTGGCCTTGGGGGCTGCCTGGGCCAGGGCCCACGCCTCCTCCAGGGTATCCGCCGTCTTCTTCTCGCCGTTCACGATCACCTCGGCCGCGTAGGGGCACTGGGTGGCCTGGGGCTCCTCCGTGGGCTCAGCGGTGGGTTCGGCGCTGGGCTCCGCGGTCGGCTCCGCCGTCTCCGCAGGGGTCTCGGCGGGCGTGTGCTCCGCGGGGGGCTCGGGCGTTATCTCGGGCTCATCCGTGATATCGGGGGTGGGCTCATCAGAGGGCGCCGCCGTCTCCTCCGGGGCCTCGGTCTCCGTGGGGACCTCCGTCTCTACGGGAGGGTCCGTCACCTCCGGCGCGGCGGTCTCGGGTACAGCCGTCTCCACGGGGGCCGCCGTCTCCTCCGGCGCAGCGGTATCCTCCGCCGCCAGGGCGGGGGCCGCCTGTCCGGCCAGCAGCACCAGACTAAGCACGAGCGCAAACAGCCTTTTCTTCATGTGATCTCCTCCTGAGTATCTCTTGCCGGGTCGAATATCGTCATCGCTAGATGTTGGGCCACAGGCCCGCATAGCATTGGCCTTATACCACATCATAACGAGGCCAGTTTAACATAAGTCCGTCCAAAATGCAATAACAGAACGGTGTCAACATCTGCCATTGTCGAAAAAATTAAGAAACGGACGCACCTTGCGGCGTGTCCGTGTTTTTTGTCGGAATATCTCACTTTCTGTAAAAAAGGACGCCCAGCGTCCCCGGCCCGCAGTGGCAGCTTACGGTGCAGCCGGCCCGGGTATGGATGATCTCTTTAAAGGGCGCAGCCGCCCGCACGGCCCGCTCGGCGGCGTCCCGGACAGTCTCGTCGATGCCGGAGTCGGTGATGAAGATGCGCCCGGTGTCCACGGTGGATATATCCCCCAGCCGGTCCCGCACATAGGCCGTGATGCAATCGGCCATTTTGCCCCGGTACTTCTTCCCCACGCCCATGGCCCCGCCCTTCACGAAGATGCAGGGATGGAGCTTGAGGATATTGGCGCCCATGGCGGCGAGGGCCGTGCACCGGCCCCCCTTGCGCAGGTAGTCCAGGGTGCTGACCACGAAGCTCACGTCCAGCTTCTCCCGCTTTTCCTCCAGAGCCTTCTGGATGGCCGCGCCATCCATCCCCGCCGCCGCCATGTCGCAGGCGTCCAGCACCAGGTGGCCGATGCCGGTGGACAGGTTCCGGCTGTCCACCACGTACACGTTCCCCAGCTCCGCCGCGGCGATACAGGCATTCTGATAGCAGGCGGACATCTGGGCGCTGATGGTGAAGTGGACGATGGCGTCGCAGTTCTTCAGGAGGCCGCCGAACAGGTCCAGGTAGTCCTGCACGTTCACGGCGGCGGTGGAGCCCAGCTTCCCGCAGGCGGCGATCCTCTCATAGAGCCCGTCCGGGGTGATGTCCACGCCGTCCTTGAAGCTCTCGCCGCTGCAGGTGACCGTCAGGGGCGCGATGGTGATGTCATGGGCTGCGATGAGCTCCTCCGTCAGGTCGCAGGTGCTGTCCGCGGTGATCTTTACGTTCATGGATGGTCCATCTCCTTTTTATTTGAAAAACGCTCTTACACGAGGGACGCGTATCAATATTCGTATATCCCGCCGCCCACGAACTCCCGGAGCATGGCGTCGGCGGGGAGATAGGACAGGTCGATGGGGGTGAATTTGGCCAGGGCCGGGGCCACCAGGCGTATCTCCTGGTAGGGGATGTCCTCGGGTGCCTGGGCCAGCAGGGGCTCGGCGATGGGCCGCATGATGCAGGCCTCGTACTCGAAGGCCGTGTCCAGCTGCACGTCCGCCTGGTTCTTGAAGGGGTTGATGTTGCGCCTTTCCCCCCTGCGCACGTTCTCCCACATGCGCATGGTCTCCACCGGGTCCGCCCCCCGGAACAGATGGTCCCGGGTCACCCGCCGCACCAGCCGCAGCCATGTGCCCTTGAAGGTGTACTCGCCCTCGTCGCTGATGATATTGGACCGGGCGGACACATAGAGCTTGAAGGCCTCCGGGTGCACGTCGGTGATGCTGGTGTTGAGGGCGTGGATGCCCTCGAAGATGACCACCTCGTTGTCCTTCAGGCGCAGGGACTGGCTAGGCTCGATGGAGCGCATCTGCCGGGCGAACTCATACCGGGGCACGAAGATGCGCCGGCCCTCGCTGAGGTCCGTGAAGTGCTCGTTCAGAAGCTCCATGTCCATGCACAGGGGGCTTTCCAGGTCCGGCTCCCCCTCCTCCGTCCGGGGCACCGTCTCGGGGCGGACGGTCTTGAAGTAGTTGTCCATGGAGATGCTGTAGCTCTTCACGCCCCGGCGGCTCAGCTCGTCCCGGACCTTCATGGCCGTGGTAGTCTTGCCGGAGCCGGAGGGGCCCGACAGCAGCACGATGGGGCTGTGGGCGAGGTTCGCGATGATCTTCTCCGCCGTGTGGGCGATGCGCTCGTTGTACTTCGCGTCGCAGTCCGCGATGAACCCTGCGGGGTCGTCGGCCGCGGCCTTGTTGATGTCCTCCATGTCAAATGCCATCTTCCATCATCCTTTCGATATACTCTTTTGGATACTTGGGATTCACGTGCCGGGCCACGGACCCATCCGGGCCAGTCACCTTCGTGGAGCCCCCCGCGCCCATGGCCAGCACCGGGCTGAGCTCCTCCATCATCAGGATATTGTACAGGCTCCCGGTCCCGGGCCTGGCCCAGCCCACGTTCTCGAAGCCACCGGACATGTACTTCTGCCGGTAGAGGTAATAGGGCTCATAGCCCGCCGCCGCGAGCTTTGCGGTCGCCGTGTCCACCATGCGGCCCACAGTGGCCCCGTCCGGCAATGACGCGGGGTCCTGGGCAAGGTATGAGCCGTTCTTGATGGCCAGGGTGTGGACGGTGACGTTCTCCGGCACAAGCGCCAGTACCGCGTCTATGGTCTTTTCAAAGCCCTCGGGGGTGTCCTTGGGCAGGCCCGCGATCAGGTCCATATTGACCTCGAAGCCCCCCACGGCCCGCACCGTGTCCAGGGCGTCCAGGATGTCCCGGGCGGTATGGGCCCGGCCTATGGCGGCGAGGACTTCGTCCGACATGGTCTGGGGGTTCACGGACACCCGCCCCACGCCGTGGGCCCGGAGCACCCGCAGCTTCTCCGCCGTGATGGTATCCGGCCGGCCGGCCTCCACGGTGTACTCCCGCAGGGATGTAAGGTCGAAGCTCTCCGCCAGGACGGCGCACAGCGCGTCCAACTGGGCCGCTGACAGCGTGGTGGGCGTGCCGCCGCCGAGATATAATGCCACGGGCCGCTGGCCCGCCGCCCGCACCGCCGCGCCCACGCGGCGTATCTCTTTATGCAGGGCCGCGAGGTATGGCTCCACCAGCTTTTCATTGGCCCCCACGGCGCTGGAGATGAAGGAGCAGTAGGCGCACCGGGTGGGGCAGAAGGGGATGCCCACGTAGAGCCCCACGTCCCCGGGGGCCAGGCTGTCCTTCGCCGCCAGGGCCGCCCGGGCGGTCCGCTCGCACAGCGCCGCCCGCGCGGGGGATACGTCGAAGTCCCGGGCAAAGTCCGCGGCGGTTTTCCCCTCCCGCAGGTACCGGGCCATAAGTTTTCCCGGCTTCACGCCGGTGAGGGCGCCCCACACGGGCCTGGGCACCCCCGCGGCCAATGCCGCCCGGTAAAAGCTCAGCTTCACCGCCTGTTGCTCCAGGCGCACCCGCTCCCGCTCGCTGTCGTATGGCTTCACTTCCGCCCGGCCCTCATAGGTCCGGCCCTCCAGGGTGAGGCGGCATGTAGCCTCCCTGCCGGCCAGGTCCAGCTCCGCCCTGTCGCCGGTGGATGGGCCGTCCGGATAGACGGGCCGCTGGGCGGGATACAGGGTCAGGAGCATCTGCTCGGCGGCGTATTTATAGTTGTGGCCGGTGAGATACAGGTCCATGGCGTCCTCTTGACAGGTCCGATGACACTATGTTTTAATAAGTATGCATACAGTATAGCACACATCTCACCATTCAACAAGACTGCGAGGAAATCACCTTGAATACCGATATAGCCATCGTGGGCGCCGGCCCGGCGGGGATATTCACCGCCATCGAGATGCTGCGCCTGGGCAGCAAAAAGAAGATCACCATCCTGGAAAAGGGCAAGAGCGTGGAAAAGCGCCGCTGCCCCAAGGCGCAGACGAAAAAATGCATGAACTGCAAGCCCTACTGCGCCATCACCACCGGCTTCTCCGGCGCGGGGGCCTTCTCCGACGGAAAGCTGAGCCTCTCCTGCGAGGTGGGCGGGGAGCTGCCCCAGCTCATCGGCGAGGGCCTGGCTCAGGACACCATTGACTACACCGACGGGATATACCTGGAATTCGGCGCGGACGAGCACGTGGAGGGCGTGGAGGAGACCGAGGAGGTCAAGCGTATCCGCACCCGGGCCATCCGGGCAGGCCTGAAGCTGGTCAGCTGCCCCATCCGCCACATGGGCACCGAGAAGGCCCAGCAGATATACACCGACATCGAGCACTGGCTCCTGGACCGGGGCGTGGAGATCCTCTTCGATTCCGAGTGCACCGGCCTCATCATGGAGGAGGGCCAGTGCCGGGGCGTCACCTTCTCCGACGGCCATCAGGACCACAGCCTCTTAGCCGACCAGACCGTCATCGCCACGGGCCGCCGGGGCGCGGACTGGCTGGAGGGCCTGTGCTCCCAGTACGGGGTGGACCACGTGCCCAGCACCGTGGACATCGGCGTGCGGGTGGAGGTGCGCAACGAGGTCATGGAGGTGGTGAACCGGGCGTTTTATGAGTCCAAGCTCATCGGCTACCCCGCCCCCTTCAAAAACAAGGTCCGCACCTTCTGCCAGAACCCCGGCGGGTTCGTAGCCCAGGAGAACTACGATAACGGCCTTGCCGTAGTGAACGGCCACTCCTATAAGGAACTGAAGAGCGAGAACACCAATCTCGCCATCCTCGTCTCCCACAACTTCTCCGTGCCCTTCAACCAGCCCATCGCCTACGCCCAAAAGGTGGGGGAGCTCACCAACATGCTGGCGAACGGTCAGCTTCTCGTCCAGCGCTTCGGGGATATCCTGGACGGCAAGCGCACCTGGCAGAAGGAACTGGACCGGTCCAACGTCCGCCCCACCCTGCCCGACGTGGTGGCCGGGGACATCACCGCCGCCATGCCCTACCGGGCCATGATCAACATCATCAACTTCATCAAGGCCATGGACCAGGTGGTCCCCGGCTTCGCCGCCTACGAGACCCTTCTCTATTCCCCTGAGCTGAAGTTTTACTCCAACCGCATCCGCATGGACCAGGACTTCAACACCAACGTCCCCGGCCTGCACTGCCTGGGGGACAGCTCCGGCTGGACCCGGGGGCTCATGATGAGCTCGGTCATGGGCGTGCTCATGGGCAGAAAACTGGTATAAGACACCATAGAAATACCCGCCCGCGGCGAATGAACTGCGACCCGTCAAGAGAACAATGAAAAAGAATAAGGATTTATCCCAGCCAGCAGGAAA
>CANRKN010000015.1 GCA_947631215.1 uncultured Oscillospiraceae bacterium
TATACCTCCGTGTCCACCACCAGGATGTTCACGTCCTCGCCGGAGGCCAGCACGTGGTCCAGGCCGCCGTAGCCGATATCGTAGGCCCAGCCGTCGCCGCCGTACATCCACATGCTCTTCTTCACCAGCTGGTCCTGAGCGGAGCGCACCGCGTCGATGACGCCGCCGGTCTCCGGACATGCCTTCAGCGCGTCGATGACCGCGTCGCTGAGCGCGAGGGTATTCTCCTTGTCCTCAAAGCCGTCCAGCCATGCCTTCAGCGCGGCTTTGAGCTTATCGTCCTTCGTCTGGGCCATGAGCTCCGTGACCTCTTTGGCCAGGCGCAGCCGCTGCTGGCGCACGCTCAGCACCATGCCGAGAGAGTACTCGGCGTTGTTTTCAAACAGGGAGTTGCTCATGGCCGGGCCCCGGCCGTTGGGGCGGGTGGTGTAGGGGTAGCTGGGCATACTGAAGCCCCAGGCCTGGGTGCAGCCCGTGGCGTTGGCCACCACCATCCGCTCGCCGAAGAGCTGGGTCATCATCTTCATGTAGGGCGTCTCGCCGCAGCCGGCGCATGCCCCGGAGAACTCCAGCAGGGGCTGCTCGAACTGGCTGCCCTTGACGGTGAACTTGTTCATGGGGTTCTTCTTGGGGGAGAGGGAGAGGCTGTAGTCCCAATTCTTCTGCTGGGGGAGCTGGCTCTCGATGGGCTGCATGGCGATGGCCTTTTTGGGCGCCGGGCAGGAGGCGGCGCAGGTGCCGCAGCCGGTGCAGTCCAGAGGGTCCACCTGGATGCGGTAGCGCAGGCCGTCGAACCCCTTGCCCCTGGCCTCGTTGGTGACGTAGCCCTCGGGGGCGGCCTTCGCCTCCGCCTCGTTCACCAGGAAGGGCCGGATGGCCGCGTGGGGGCACATGACCGAGCACAGGTTACAGCCGATGCAGTTTTCCGGCACCCAGCTGGCCACATGGGAGGCAAAGCCCCGCTTCTCATACTTAGAGGTGGACAGGGGCACGGTGCCGTCGGCCCTATCGGCGAACACGCTCACCGGCAGGCTGTCGCCCTTTTGGGCGTTCACCGCGTGCATGACCGTGCGGATGTACCAGGGGTTCTCCGTGTCCACGGCCTCGGGCTCGTCGGCAAGGTCCGCCCAGGCGGCGGGCACCTTCACCTCGTGGACGCCCTTGAGCCCCGCATCCACCGCGGCGCAGTTCATGGCCACCACCTTGTCGCCCTTGCGGCCGTAGGTCTTTTCGATGGCGGCTTTCATGTAGCCCACCACCTGGTCCACGGGCAGGATGCCGGCCAGCTTGAAAAACGCCGCCTGCAGCACCGTGTTGGTGCGGTTTCCAAGGCCCAGGCCGTCGGCGATATCCGTGGCGTCGATGGTATAGAACTTTGCCTTCCGCTGGGCCAGCAGGCGCTTCACCTTGCTGGGCAGGTGTGTCTCCAGGTCCGCGTCGGACCAGTTGCAGTTTAAGAGGAACGTGCCGCCGGGCTTCAGCTCGGTCACGATGTCGTACTTGGGGATGTAGCTCTGGTTGTGGCAGGCGATGAAGTCCGCCATGGTCACGTAGTAGGTGGACAATATGGGATTGTGACCGAAGCGCAGGTGGCTCTTGGTGACGCCGCCGGACTTTTTCGTGTCGTACTCAAAATAGGCCTGCACGTACTGGTCCGTGTTGTCGCCGATGATCTTGATGGAGTTCTTGTTGGCGCCCACGGTGCCGTCGCCGCCCAGGCCCCAGAACTTGCAGGAGATGGTCTTTTCGTCCGCGGTGACCACGTTCTCCCCGATGGGCAGGGAGTGGTGGGTCACGTCGTCGGTGATGCCCACGGTGAAGTGGTCCTGCTGGGCCCCGGCCATGTTGTCGTACACGGCGATCATCTGGGCGGGGGTGGTGTCCTTGCTGGATAGGCCGTAGCGGCCGCCCAGGACTTTGATGTGCCGGCCCCCGTGGATGAGCACCGAGCACACGTCCTCATAGAGGGGCTCGCCGTTGGCGCCGGGCTCCTTCGTCCTGTCCAGGGCCGTCAGCACCTGGCAGGACTGGGGCAGGGCGGCCAGGAAATGCTCCGCGCTGAAGGGGCGATAGAGCCGCACCTGCAAAAAGCCCACCTTCCGGCCCTGCTTGGCGAGGTATTCCACCACCTCCTGCAGACAGCCGGACACGCTGCCCATGGCCACCACCACATGCTCCGCGTCGGGGGCGCCGTAGTAGTTGAAGAGCTTGTAGTCCCGGCCGGTGAGGGCGCTCATCTTAAGCATATAATCCTCCACGATGCCGGGCACGGCCTCGTAGTAGGGGTTCACGGCCTCCCGCAGCTGGAAGGCGGTGTCCGGGTTGATGACCGTGGAGCGCATGAGAGGGTGCTCGCTGTTCAGGGCATTGGCCCGGAACTTGGCCAGCGCCTCCATGTCCAGCATCTTTTTGAGGTCCTCGTAGTCCAGCACGTCGATCTTCTGGATCTCATGGCTGGTGCGGAAGCCGTCGAAGAAGTGCATGAAGGGCACCCGGCTCTTCACGGCGGAAAGGTGCGCCACCGCCGCCAGGTCCATGCACTCCTGCACGCAGGAGGAGGCAAGCTGCGCAAAGCCCGTCTGCCGGCAGGCCATCACGTCTGAGTGATCCCCGAAGATGGAGAACGCGCTGGTGCCAACCGTCCGGGCCGCCACATGGATGACGCCAGGGAGAAGCTGCCCCGCGATGCGGTAAAGGGGCGGGATCATCAGCATGAGGCCTTGGCTGGCGGTATAGCTGGTGGACAAGGCCCCGGCCTCCAGGGACCCGTGCATGGCGCCGCAGGCGCCCGCCTCGCTCTGCATCTCCATGAGCCGGACCGGCTGGCCGAACATATTGAGCTTCCCGTTGGCGGCCCAGGCGTCCACGTGCTCCGCCATGGGGCTGGACGGGGTTATCGGGTAGATGGTGGCGACCTCCGTAAAGGCATAGCTCGCGTAGGCGGCGGCCTCGTTGCCGTCCATCGTTTTCTTGACCATATCAAAAAACTCCTTCCCCTTACAGTTGCTAAACTTATAAAAAGCCTAAGCAAATCTTATTATCGCACAGCGGCCCGCCGTTGTCAAGGATGGCCGGGCCCCTTTTCGCGAAAAAAGGCGGGAGCATCCGTGGATGCTCCCGCCTGGAGAACGGTATCGTATGGTATCTTTTTAGTGGTGCTTGCCCACCATGCCCATGTGGGCGGTGACGGGCTCGTAGCCTTCCATATGCTCCTCGATGAAGGCATCGAAGGCCTCAGTGCGCATCTCATTGTCGGCGATGGTCTGGGCATAGGTCAGCTCACTCAGGCCGGTGAAGTACACCACATGGGCGCCGGTGTAGGAGCCCTCGTCCTGACCGTCATAGGTGACGACGGTGGTGTCGCCGGCCTTGCGGGCCTTGGCATAGATCCACTCGTCGATGGGCGGGACCATCTGGCCCTTGGGCACGTCCTCATAGAGGCCGCCGTTGGTGTTGGAGCCGGAGTCCTCGCTGCGCTCGTTGGCCAGGGCCGCGAAGCTGTCCTCCGTGGCGTCGCCGGCCTTCCACTCGTCCAGGATGGCCTGGGCCTCGTCGGCCGCGGCCTGGATCTCCTCCTCGCTGTAGACGCCGTCGCCGTCGGTATCCTGGGCGTTCACCAGGATGTGCCGGAAGCCGGGCAGTTTATAGTCGTTGGCGTCCCGGTCCAGGAACATGACCAGGTACACGGTGCCGTCGTCCGCCGTGATGGCGTCGGCGTCGCCGGCCTTGCGGCTGGCGTCCAGCAGGAACTCGGAATAGTTGGCGGACAGGCTGCTGCCGGCCAGGGTGACGGGGGTCACGGCGGCGCCGTCAAAGTTCTCCGCGATATAGTCGGTGAAGGTCTTCTCGTCGGTGCCGTCCACTGCCTCCAGGAACGCGTCGATGGCGTCCTCGTCCATAGCGGGCTCGGCGGGCTCGGGCTCGGGCGTGGCCTCCGGCTCGGCGGTATCCTCCGCGGCCTCGGCGTCGGTGGTATCCTCGGCGGGCTCAGTCTCGTCCACAGGAGCGGAGACGGTATAGGCGATATAGGAGATCTGGTCCATCTGGTCCGCCTCTTCGGCGTAGTGGTCGTCCAGCTCCGCGGTGGTGTAGTTGAAGCTGTCTCTTACGCTCTCGGCATAGGCGGAGGCCAGGAACGTGCGGTAAAGCTCATCATGGAGCATTTCCTCATCCACGCCCTTGCCGTAGTTGAGGTTGATATACTGCTGGAGGCTCTCGTAGTTCAGACTGGACCAGTTGGTGGTCAGCGCCTCATACTGCTGGTCGAAGAGAGCCTGCTGGTCCTCGCTGAGCGTGAAGCCGGCGGCCTCCGCCTCGTCGCAGAGCATCTTGATCTGGGCCATGTCCTGCACGGCGGAATCCCGGAAGAAGTCCCGCCAGCTCATGCCGTCGCCGTAATCCTGATCGGCCAGGCTCTGCTGGGGATCGAAGAACATGCCATAGTTGATGTAGGTGGCATAGTTGTTGTAGAAGTTCATGTAGCTGTTGGAGTAGTAGAAGTTGGCCTGGGCCACGGAGTAGTCCGTCCCGTCCACGGTGACGGCTGTCATGTGGCGGCTGGGCCAGGAGGAGTTGTAGATGAAGATGAACGCAAAGAAGACCACCAGCACGATGGCCACCAGCGTATAGGTGATGGCGCTCTTGCGCTGCTTGGCCTTTTCCGCCTTCTGGGCGGCTGTGCGCTTGTCGGTCCCCTCCGCGATCTGCTGCTTGCGGACCTTTTTATCCTTGGAAGCACTCATAGTTTTGTTGACACCCCTTGCCATAGTATTCGCATAAGCTCAAATATTATATTACAGGGTATGGCCCGTTTCAAGTTTTTTCTTGCTTTGCTGAAAAATGTTTACAAATGGAAGTATTATTATGTAAACTAATTTGCAAATCCGCCCCCGGTACTGTATACTAAAGCTAAAGAAATTGGAGGGATATATCCATGCCCATGAACGATAACGACAAAAACCTGCGCTTGGCCGTGCTCATCGACGCGGACAACGCCCCCCGGGACTGCCTGCAGGGCATCATGGAGGAGGTGGCCATCTACGGCACGCCGAATCTCAAAAAAGCCTACGGCGACTGGTCCACCCGCAACCTGGCGGGGTGGAAGCAGGTGCTTTTGGACAACTCCGTCACCCCTATCCAGCAGTTTGCCTATACCAAGGGGAAGAACTCCACCGACTCGGCCATGATCATCGACGCCATGGATATCCTCTACTCCGGCAACACGGACGGCTTCGTGCTTGTCAGTTCTGACAGCGACTTTACGGGCCTGGCCCGGCGGCTGCGGGAGGCGGGCCAGTTCGTCATCGGCATCGGCGAGCAGAAGACCCCCAGTCCCCTCATCGCCGCCTGCAATAAATTTATTTACATCGAGGTCATTCGGGAGAAGGCCGCGAAGGTCACCGGCAAGACGGCCCAGAACGCCCGGCGGAAAAAGGTGGAGCCGGTGAAGAAGACGGAGCCGGCGAAAAAGGCCGCCGCCCCGGTGAAGAAGGAGCCGGAGCAGGAGCCCCAGCCCAAGGCGGCCAACCCCGGGGAGCCACGGCAGATCCCCGACAGCATCGTCTGGCTCATCGCCGACTCCATCATGGACCTGTCCGGCGCCGGGGACGACGACTACGTGTCCCTGGGGGCCGTGGGCCAGCTCATCCAGAAAAAGCGCCCGGACTTCGACACCCGCAGCTATGGCTTTTCCAAGCTGTCCGGCATGGTGAAGGCCATCGACCGCTTCGAGGTGGAGGAGCGGCAGGACAAATCTGACCCCCGCAGCAAGATCGTCTATATCCGGGACTTGGAAATGTGATTTTAAAAACGATTCGGCAAAATCCCGGGCTGACGCCCGGGATTTTGTGCAAAAAATGGAGAGCGACGAAACCGGAGTTGGAATATTGTGGAAACTGCGAATTTTTCGGGCATTTTGTTTCATTAGACGACGAAATTTTTAGTGGTTTTTGAGCTGGAAAACTTCTGGAAATTGATTGTTATTATTTGGAAGTCAGTATAAAATAGACAACAGGTAACAGAGAAAGATACCCATGAAAAAGCAGAGCATCCTTTACATGATCCTGGCCGCCCTGGCACTGTCGGTGCTGGTGGCGGGCGTCCGTTCATCCGAGACGGCGGGCGGCCCCAACGCCACCCTGGCCGCCTGGGCCGAGGCCGCCGCCACGGCGACGCCTGAGCCAACAGCCACCCCGGCGCCCACCCCTACGCCCATGCCCCTGCGTATGCAGTCCCGGGAGGACCATCCCGCGCTGCTGCACCTCACCGGCGAGGGGCTCTTCCGCCCGGAGGAGGACCTCACCTACGGGGAGCTGGCCCAGGCCCTGGAGACATTGCTGGAGGGCCTTCCCAAGGGCGGTGACGCCCTGGCGCGGCTCACGGCCGCAGGCGTCCTGGAGCCGGGCATGAGGGCTGACCGTAACGTGGGGCGCATGGCCCTTTACGAGACCCTGGACAGGCTCTCCGTGAGCTTGGCCGGTAAAGACGGCGACAGGGCGGAGGAGATCGCCCAGGCCGTGGAGGAGCAGACGCTTTTGACGCAAGGCGAGGCGCGCCTCACCCGCCGGGAGACGGCTGTGGCGCTGGTGAAGCTGTCCGGCCGGACGCCGGACGAGGGGCGTCTCATCCTGGGCGAGGGGCTGCCCGGGGACGTGGACGCGGACGACGAGGCATGGGCCTGGATGGCCGACGCGGCCACCGAGGGGGAGATACCCCTGCGGGAGGAGGGCGTCTACAGGCTCCACGGGTGGCTGTATGCCGCCGACGAAAACGGTGAGCTCATCCGCAGCGGGACATATGGCGTGTGGTCCTTCGACGCCGATGGGCGCTACACCACGGGAAATGCTTCTCTGGATGAAAAGCTGCGCCAGGCCCTTATAGACAGCGGGGCCGATGAGCTGGAGGGCGTTGAGGCTCTGCAGGCGGTCTATCTCTACGTAAAGGACAACTTCGAGTACATCGTCACGCCCCGGGACCAGACGCCGGAGGAGGTGGGCTCCACCGGCTGGGAATTTCAGCGGGCCTCCCGGTTTTTCCGCTACGGCGGCGGCACCTGCTACGGCTACGCGGCCGCCTTCGGCCTGCTGGCCCGGTGCCTGGGCTGGAACGCCCAGATCGTGGCCGCCACGGTCAACCAGTTCAACGGCCCCCACAGCTTCGTGGTCATCCCCGACGAGGAGGGGACGGACTGGATATACGACGTGGAGCTGGAGGATACCCGCCCGGAGCGGCATGGGGACCTGGACCTTTTCCACATCCAGAATTTTGCAGTCTATAATTATTGGTACACGCCGGATTGGTGAGAGTTATGACAGAAGTGTTCGTACTGAAAAACGGCGACGAGCCCATGACGGAGGAGCAGGCGGATCTGCTGCCCCGGTGGCGGCGGCGGAGACTGGAGCGGCTGCGCTATGCACCGGCGCGGGAGGCCAGTCTCGGCGCGGGCCTTCTGTGGCGGTATGTGATGGAGCGCCACGGCGTCCAGCCGGAGGAGCCGGTGCGGTTCCTGCAGGCGGGCAAGCCCGTGTTCGCCCAGCGGGACGACCTGCATTTCAGCCTGTCCCACTCCGGGCCCTACGCCATGTGCGCCATCAGCAGCGACCCCATCGGGGTGGACGTGCAGCAGATCAAGCCCATCCACATGTCGGTGGCCCGCCGGTTCCATTTCCGGGAGCGGGACTGGCTGGCGGAGCAGCCCCGGGACCAGCAGAACCACGCCTTCTTCCGCATCTGGACGAGAAAAGAGGCGTGGGTCAAGGCGGTGAGCCAGGACCAGCTTCTGGGCCTGGACCAGGAGGACGTGATGCACGGCCTGGACGGCTGGCAGTTCGGGGAATATGACCTGGGGGACGAGTACGTGGCCGCGGTATGCGCCCGCCAGAGCGAGAAGCTGGCGGAGCCCACGGTGCTCACCACCCAGGACGTGGTGGCGGCCCTGAAGGGCTGAGAAAAGAAAAGACAAAAGACGGGACCGAAAGTTCGGTCCCGTCTTATTATATCTGTGTTACGCCGGGACGAAGCGGCCCTCTTTGAACACATACACCTGGTCCGCCAGGGCCTGGGCCTCCAGCATGCTGTGGGTGGCCATGAGGAGGGTCCGCTCTTTGGCGTGCTCCCGCAGCAGGGCCAATACCTCCTGCCGTCGGTCCGGGTCCAGCTCCTTGGTGGGTTCGTCCAACAGCAGCAGGTCCCCGCCGTAGGCCATGGCCCGGGCCAGGTCCACCCGCTGGCGCATGCCGCCGGACAGCTCCTCCGGGAACTTGTTTTCCGCGCCGGCAAGGCCCACCGCCGCCAGCCACTTTTTGGCCTCCGGCATGGTGGCGGCACGGTCGGAGAGCACCGCGTTCACGTTCTCCGCCGCCGTGCGCCAGGGCATGAGCCGTGGCTCCTGAAAGGCGTAGGCCAGGCGCTGGGAGTTCACCGTGACGCGCCCGGATGTGGGCTTGGCGAGCCCCGCCGCCATGCGCAGAAGTGACGTCTTGCCGCAGCCGGAGGGACCCATGAGGGCCACCCGGACCCCGGGGGGCACATGCAGGTCCACGGCGGAGAGCACCGCCCTGTCGCCGTAGACAAGGGAGACATTTTCAAAGCGGATCATAGCTGCCGCCCTCCCCAGGCGGGCCGCCGGCCCAGCCGCGTGATGGCGGTGGACAGGAGCTTTTCCAGTATCAGAGAGCACAGCACCACCACCAGCGTCCAGGCGAACAGGTCCACCGACTCCAGATACAGCTTTGCCTCGAAAAGCTCCCGACCGATGGACCGGGCCGGGACGGTGAGCACCTCCGCCGCCACCCCGGACTTCCAGGCCAGCCCCAGGCAGGTGTGGCAGGCCGAGAGGAAGTAGGGCCCCACGGAGGGGGCATATATGCGCGTCAGGGTCCGCCAGGGGGAGAAGCGGTAGACCCGGGAAAGCTCCAGAAGCTCGGCGTCGGTGGTATATATGCCCGCGGTGACGCTGGACCACACCACCGGGGCCACCATCAGCACCACGATGACGCAGGGCAGCGTGTCCCGGCCCACCCATATGAGCACCAAGAGGATAAAGCTGGCCACGGGCACGGCCTTGATGACGGAGAGCACCGGGCTCAGCACCGCCCGCAGAAAGGCGAAGCGGCTGGTGCCCATGGCCAGGAGCACCCCCAGGGCCGTGCCCAGGGCGGCGCCCAGCAATATGCGCCCCAGGCTCACCATGGTGATGCGCCAGAACCCGCCCGTGACCACCAAAGAGGCAAGGCGCTTTGCGACCTCCCAGGGGCCGGGGAGCAGAAGCTCCCTGTCCACCAGGCTTGCCGAAAGCGCCCATACGCCCAGCCAGAAGGCCAGGACCAGTATACGTCTTGTCCAAAGCTTGGCGTTCATCGCGGTCAGCCGGGACCCGGCCAGTAGAAGCCGGCGTCGGGCACAGACCCGCCCACGGACTCCGGGGCCACGCCGTAGAGGATAGTGAGGTATTCGTCCATCAAAGGCTCCATGTCCTCACCGGTGATGAAGCAGAGGTTGCAGTGGGGGATGGCCTTTTCGGCTACGGCGGCGTTGGTGAATACGCCGGTCTGCTCGATGAGCTTGGCGGCCTCCGCCGGGTCCTCGTCAAGGTAGGAGATGGACGCGCCGTACTCCTCCATAAAGGCGGCCAGCTCGGCGGGATGGGCGTCGGCGTACTCCGTGCGCACCACCGCGCAGCCCTGCACCAGGCTCCCGGCGGGATATACCTTATCCCACTCCGCCGTCAGGTCCAGCGCCACGGAGAGGCTTTCGTTGGCGGCGCAGGCGATGGTCACCATGGGCTCGGGCAGCAAGGCCATATCCACCTCGCCGGCGGCCAGGGCGGTGCGCAGGTCGGTGGGCTGGGCGTAGGTGTCGTCGGTCGTCGCGTCCACTCCCGCGGCCTGGCAGAGGGCCTGAAAGAGGAAGGTGGGGTTCTGGGCCGGGACCGGGACGGACAGACCGTCCAGGTCCTCCAGTGACTCCACCGTGATCTTTTCGCTGTTCACCACGAGATACAAAACCCCAAGGGTGTTCAGCGCCAGCAGCTTCACGGCCCCTTCGGTCTTGTTATAAAGGGCCGCCGCCGCGTTGGCGGGCAGGGCGGCCACGTCGCAGGTGCCGTTGATAAGGGCGGCGGTGACGGCGCTGGCGTCCGTCTCCACCTGAAAGTCATAGTCCAGGGCGGCCTTGCCGTCGGCCGCGTCGGCCATGAGCTTTGCCATGCCGAAGCCGGTGGTCCCGTTCAGGACCATCACGTTCATGTCGGCGCTGGGGTCGTGCTCCGCCGCCAGGGCGCAGCTTGAAACGCCCAGGCACAATGCCAGGGCCAGAAGCGTCGCGAAAAAGCGCTTCATAAGGGGTATCCTTCCTTTCCCGTGCGCCGCGGGACGTTTTATGACCGGGCGATGACGTGGGAGAAGGCGGTCTTCACGTTCACGCCGGGAAGAGCGCCGATCTCGCCGGCCATGGTGTTCGTCACGTCCTGGGGCGCGTCGATGGCGATGCTGATGATGTTGATGTCCTTGTCCCGGTAGGGGATGCCCATACGCCCCAATATGTAGCCGGCATAGCGGTGCAATATGGCGTTGAGCTGTTCGGTGCTTTCCAGATTCTCCACGATGATGCCCATCACGGCCACGCGCGTTACCATCATATCGACTTTCTCCTCCTTGAACGTAATGCCCGCGCCGAAAGACGCGGGCATAGATATGGCTGTCCATATTGCCGTGTCTTTCGCTTCAACTCCCCAGTTTTTGCGTCAGGCCACATAAATATTATAAAGGCCGCCGGGGTCGATTGCAATAGGGTTAAAAAATAAATCTTGACAAGCTGCATTATTTGCATTATAGTAAGTAATGCAAATGACAGAAGGGAGGCGACGGTATGCTCTTAAAACTGGACTTCGCCGCGGATAAGCCCATATACATGCAGATACGGGATCAGATCGTGCTGGGCATCGCCCGGGGGGAGCTGGCCGCCGGGGAGAAGCTGCCCACCATCCGGGCCCTGGCGGAGGAGTGCGGCATCAACATGATGACCGTGAGCAAGGCCTACCAGCTCCTGCGCCAGGAGGGATATATCGCCACGGACCGGAGAAGCGGCGCGGTGGTGTCCCCCCGCGGGGGGATGGCCGGGCCCACGAAGGAGACGCTGGAGGGCCTGCGGCTGCGGCTGGGTGAGCTGCGGCTGGCGGGCATGGATGAGGAGCAGGTATTGGACCTGTGCCGGAAGTTATATGAGGAGGGAACGGAATGAACGCGCTGATCATGTGGGGGCTGACCCTGTGGGTGCCCGTCTTGATGTGTGTTTTGAATATCAACGAGACGAAATTCAAAAAGAACATCGCCGTGGGCGTCACCTTTCCCCGGGCGGGCCGGGAAGACGCCGAAGTGCTGGGGCTCTTAAAGGGCTTCAAACGGGAGCAGATATGCCTGTGTCTCGCCGTGATGGCGGTGGGCGTCCTGTGCATGGTGCTGACCTGGCCGGCGCTCAACTTTCTGGCGTACTTTCTGTGGATAGACCTGGTGATCGTGGCCCAGTTCGTGAGCTATGCCCGCTGGAACGGGAAACTGAAGAAGCTGAAAAAGGACCGGGGCTGGACCGTGCCCGCGGTGCGGGCCGCCAGCGTCACCGTCCCGGCGGTGCAGGCGAAGCGGCCGAGCCTGTGGTGGTTCATCGCCGCGGCCGTCGTGGGGCTGGCGCCGGCGGCGTTCGACCGGACGCTGTGGTATGCCTACCTGCTGAACGCGATTCTCGCCTTTGCCTGCTTCTTCGGCAGCCGGTACCTCTACCGCAACCGGGCGGAGACGGTGGATGAGAACGACGCGGTGACCCAGGCCCTGACCCGGGTGCGCCGCCGGGCCTGGGACAGGGTGTGGCTTCTCTGCGCCTGGATGATGGCGGTGGTCAGCGTTTGCATATGGGCGAGCACGGAGCTTTCTGCTGTGGGCGGGACGACATTTATGGTGCTCACCGTCGTCCTGGCCCTAGGGGTGTGCGCTGTGGCCGTCATACTGGAATTTCGTGTCCGGCGGGTGCAGGAGAAGCTCACCGCCGCCAGCGGCGAGGGGTTCTACGTGGACGAGGACGATCACTGGCTGTGGGGGCAGTTCTACTATGACCCCAACGACAGCCGGGTCATCATTAACAACCGCACCGGCGTCAACTCCACCGTGAACGTGGCCCGGCCGGGCGGCAAGGTGTTCATGACCTTCGCCTTTGTGCTGCTGTTCGTCGCCATGCCGGTGATGGGGGTGTGCTTCGACGCCATGGGCACGGGGCCCGAGCCCCTGGTCGTGGAGGACGGGGCCTTGGTGGCCGCCAGCTGGGGCAAGGACTATGTCCTGCCTCTGGAGGATATAGCAAGCGCGGAGGTCATTGACGCGCTTCCCAAGAACATGGTCCGGGTCATGGGCACCGGCATGGACAGCCTTTTGAAGGGCAGATTCAAAACCGACGAGGGCGACGCCACACTGTGCCTGGATCCCCGGACGGGGCCCTGGCTCAAGGTGACCATGGCGGACGGGACGCTCTACCTTCTGGGCGGGGGAGAATCGGATATAGTTGACATAATACAAGAGATAGAACAATAGAAATTGTCTGCCGCGTTTCGCGGCAGACAATTGTTTATTGCGGAAGCGGGGCCTCGGACAACTCTATCATATCCCGGAGGGTCTCCAGCGAGCCGTGGGCGGCGGTGACGGGGGTATTGCCGTCCCACCAGACCAGGCGCTTTTCATTTTCATCGGTGGCGAAGGATATCTCCCTGTCGCCGTAGGTGACACTGAACAAAAACTGCCAGTCCCCCTGGGCGCCGCCGATCACCTCGCCGCCCTCCAAAAGGGCGGTGAAGGCAGGGATATTATCCACAGAAATGGTCCCTACATCCCGCCGGGCCACGTCCATGACGGTCAGGGGCTCCGGCGCCGGCGTGGCGGTGGGGGAGGGGGCTGGCGTCGCCATGGCGGCCTCGGCGGTCATGGGCATGGCCGCGTCCTTCGCGGCGTCGGCCTCGACGCTCGCGGCCTCCGGCATGTCCTCCGCCTCGCCGGCGCCCGCCACGGCGACATTATCCGCCGCACGCATCATAGCCGCCTCGGGGGCGGCATTGTCCAGGGGGAGAGTTTTTTTATCCCGCAGGAACCAGAACGCCCCGCCAACCATCACCAGCACCAGGCAGGCCGCCGCGGCAATGCCTGTCCAGCCCCGCTTTTGCCGCCGCCGCTTGGGCCGCTGGCGCTCCAGCTCGGGACGCTGGACATGGATGACCTTGGGCCGCTCCTCCTTATCCGCGGCGATGCGGTCCATGATGCCCTTGGAGAGCGCCGCCGGGGGCTCGGCCATATCCTCCCGCAGGGAGACGGTCACAGCAGAGAAAGCGGAGAAGAGCCTTGCGCAGTCCGGGCAGGCACGCAGGTGCTCTTTGAGCTCCCGCTCCTCTTTGGCCGTGAGGCCCTCGTCCAGAAGGCGGCTCATCAGCTCCTGATAGTATTCGTGCTCACGCATTTTCGCCGCCTCCTTTTCTCTTATCCTTTGACGGCGCCGGGGCGAAAATGTTCCCGTCCGCCGTCAATAGGGCCGCCAGCTTTCGCCGGGCCCGGAAGATGCGGCTCTTCACCGTGCCGGGCTCTGTGTCCAGGGCCTGGGCGATCTCGTCGTAGGATAGGCCGCTCACGTCCCGCAGGACCAGCGCCTGGCGGAAGATGGGGTCCAGTTTGTCCAGCCCCTCCCGCACGGCCCGGCGCACCTCGCTGCGCTCCAGCGCGGCCTGGGGGTCGAAGCGGCTGTCGGGCAGGGGCAGGTCCTCCTCATCCTCCCCAGTGAGGGAGGTCTCGTCGTACCGCCCGGCCTTGCGCAGCATGTTCAGGCACACGTTGCTGGTGAGCCGGTACAGCCACACGGAGAATTTGCTGTCTCCCCGGAACCTGCCCAGGGCCTTATAGGCCCGGAAGAAGGCCTCCTGGGAGGCGTCCAGGGCGTCTTCGGCATTGCCCAGCATGCGAAGGGCCAGGTTATATACGCCCTTTTCGTTGGCCTTCACCAGCGCCTCAAAGGCCTGGCCGTCCCCGGCAAGGACCCTCTCGATGACGGCCCGCTCTTTCTCTCTCGTCACGGCGTCTCACCTCAGCTCTCTTTTGATCCGGGCGATGACGGCCCGGATGTCATCCAGTGTGTTCACCTTCACGATCTCCCGCTTGGCGGGCCCGGACCAGGGCACGCCCCGCAGGTACCAGCACAATTGTTTCCGCGCCTCCAGACAGGCGATATGGGGGTCCTTCCAGGCGCAGGCCAGTTCAAATTGCTCTAATGCCGTATCCATCCGCGCCGCCAAGGGCGGCAGCGCCGGCTCCGGTTCGCCCGCCAGGGCGGCGTTTATCCGTTCGAATATCCAGGGGTCCCCGAAGGCGCCCCGGCCCACCATGCACATGTCCGCGCCGGTGCGTTTTATAATGCGCGCGGCGGCCTCGCCGGAGAACACGTCCCCGTTGGCGAGCACGGGGATGGACACGGCCGCCTTCACGTCCCGGATGACGTCCCAGTCGGCGAGCCCTGAGTACATCTGCACCCGCGTCCGGCCGTGGACGGTGACGGCGGCGGCCCCGGCGGCCTCGCAGACCTTGGCAAATTCCACCGCGTTCACGTTCCCGCCGTCCCAGCCCTTGCGGAATTTCACCGTCACGGGCCTGTCCACCGCTTTGACGCATGCCTCGATGATGCGCCCGGCTTTGTCCGGGTCCCGCATGAGGGCGGAGCCGTCCCCGCCCTTTACGATCTTCCCCACAGGGCAGCCCATGTTGATGTCCAGGATATCCGCCCCGGACAGTTCCAGGGCCATCTGGGCAGCCTCGGCCATGACGGCGGGGTCCGAGCCGAATATCTGGGCGGCCACGGGCCCGTCCCCGGGCGGGCAGAAGAGCAGCTCCTTCGTCTTGGGGTCATTGTACACCAGCCCCCGGCTGGACACCATCTCCGTGCAGGTGAGGGCGGCGCCGTGGGCCCGGCAGATATGGCGGAAGGCGGCGTCCGTCACCCCCGCCATGGGGGCCAGCGCCGCGCGGCCCGCTATCTCCACCTGCCCTATCTTCATCGGTCACCTCCGGGAAAAATTACCCCGGCTCATTGTAGTATCAATGGGCCGGGGTGTCAAGTTAACGGGCTTTTTGTGATTGACGGCGGGGGATGATTTGTGTACAATATGAATCCCAGCCAGTTCCAATGCGTACAAAGGAGCGCCGGTACCGTGGAAACCCGTAAAAAGAAATATAAAAACCTGTTTATACTGCTCTTCCCCCTGGTCCTGCTCTACTATGAGATCGTCTTCCGGGCCTTTACCGTGGGGGGCCTGTTCCGCCTGCGGAGTTTGCTCTTGATCCCGCTGTGCTGCGCCTACGGGGGGATAGGGTATATCCTCGCGACGTTGACGAAGAGCCGCCGGGCGAATTACTGGATCACCGTTGCGCTCCTCTTTCTCACGGCGCTGCCCTACGGGGTGGAGGCGTTCATATACCGGGAGTTCAAGATATTCTTCAACATGCGGGCCATAGCCGGCGGCACCGGCGATGTGCTCACCACCTTCTCCGGCGAGGTCCTCCGGCTCATCTTCAGCGTCCGGGGTATCGCCTGCATCGTGCTGTTTTTGCTGCCCACGGTGCTCTACCTGTTCCTTGGCACGGCGCAGAAGGCCATTGGGGGCCGGGCCCGGTGGATGGCCCTGGCCCGGACGGTCGCCTTTTACGTCATCGGCGTGCTCATCATCCACGCCGCGCCCACCCTGTCCCGGCTCTATGGGGACGAGTACAGCTTCAACGCCGCCATAGAGCGGTTTGGCCTGGTCACCGGCATGCAGCTGGAGGTGCGGCAGAGCCTCTTTGGCCGGAACACCTTCCAGGACGTGGACATCATGGAGGCCCTGGCCACCCCGGAGCCGGAGGTGACCCCGGAGGTCACCCCTGAGCCGGTGGACTACGGCTTCAACGAGATGGACCTGCCCCTGGACGACCCCTTCGGCACCGCCACGGATGAGATACGCCAGCTCAACAACTATGTGGCGGGCCTGACACCCTCGTCGAAAAACGAGTTCACCGGCAGGTTCGCCGGGAAGAACCTCATCCTGATCACCGCCGAGGCCTTTACCAAGGAGGTCATCGACAAGGACATGACCCCCACCCTGTACCGGATGGCCACCAAGGGCGTGCAGTTCACCGACTACTACCAGTTCGCCGGCTCCGGCACCATCGGCGGGGAGTATCAGCACCTGTTCGGCCTGCTGCCCAGCTGGGGCACCGACTCGTTCATGAAGATGACCGAGAACAGCTACAACATGTCTATTGCCTACCCCTTGCAGCGGCTGGGCTATCAGGGCGGGGCGTTCCACAACGGCGAGTGCTTCTACTACGACCGGGACCAGACCCATTTCCGCCTGGGCTATACGGACGGGTACCGGGCCATCGGCAACGGCCTGGAGGACCTGCTGGGCGTGTCCTGGACCGCCAGCGACAAGCTGATGTTTGAAAAGACCGTGCCCACCTACATAGACCGCCGGCCCTTCTGCTCCTACTACATGACCATCAGCGCCCACACCCCCTATACCGTGAGCGGCAACCCCAGCACGGACGTGTACTGGTCCCGGGTGGAGGATATGGACTGCAGCGACCCGGTGAAGGGGTATCTGGCGGCCAACCAGGATCTGGAGGAGGCCATGGCCTACCTTATCGGCGCCCTGGAGGAGCGGGGCATCGCCGACGACACGGTCATCTGCCTCACCGGCGACCACTTCCCCTATGGCCTGGACGACGGCGCGGGCCTGGGGAACATGCCCTATCTCTCCGAGCTCTACGGCTACGACGTGGAAAACTCCTTCCAGCGGGACCACAACGCGTGGATCCTCTGGTGCGGGGAGCTGGAGGATGAGGAGCCCATCGTCATCGACAGCCCCACCTCCAGCCTGGACATCCTGCCCACCCTCTACAACCTCTTCGGCCTGGAGTTCGACTCCCGGCTGTTCCCGGGCCGCGACGTGTTCTCCGACGCCCCGGCGTTCGTATTCAACGATAACTACAACTGGCGCACCGAGCTGGGCCAGTACGACAACACGGAGAGCACCTTCACCCCCGTGGCGGGCGGCTCCATGCCGTCCAAGACCTATATCGACGCCATGAGGACTCTCGTGCGCAACAAGGTGAGCTTCTGCTCCCAGGTACTGGAGTCGGACTATTACGGCTACCTCTTCGGCAGCCTTCCTTAAAAAAGACAGCAAAAGCCCGGGACCGCGGTCCCGGGCATTTCTTATGCGGTTCAGAACTGGCGGATGAGCTCCCGCCGCAGGCGCAGGATGATGCGCTTTTCCAGGCGGCTTATGTAGCTCTGGGATATGCCTAAGAGGTCCGCCACCTCCTTTTGGGTCAGCTCCTCGTAGCCCTCCAGGCCGAAGCGCATGAGGATGATGGACCGTTCCCGCTCGTCCAGCCGGTCCACCGCCTCCATGAGAAGCTGCTTTTCCACGTCGTCCTCCAGCGGCTTGCTCACCTCCTCGCCGTCGGTGCCGAGCACGTCGCTTAAGAGCAGCTCATTGCCGTCCCAGTCGGTGTTGAGGGGCTCGTCGATGGATATCTCTGTGCGGTGGGAGCTCTTTTTCCGCAGGAACATGAGTATCTCGTTTTCGATGCACCGGGAGGCGTAGGTGGCCAGCTTGATACGCTTGGCCGGGTCGAAGGTGCCGATGGCCTTGATGAGGCCGATGGTGCCGATGGAGATGAGGTCCTCGATGTTCACGCCGGTGTTCTCGAACCGGCGGGCGATGTACACCACCAGGCGCAGGTTGTGTTCGATAAGGCTCTGGCGGGCCTCCTGGTCCCCCGCCATGAGGGCGGCGATGGCGGCCTCCTCCTCGTCCTTTTCCAGGGGCGGGGGCAGTACGTCGCTGCCGCCGATATAGAGGATGCGCGGCGTGGGCTGCAGCTTCAGCTGCAGCTGCATCAGGAGCAGGATGAGCTTGTTCATGGTGTGCCTCCTTTCAAAGCACCGCGTCGTAGGACCCGTCCGGGCCCAGTCTGCCGGGGGATATGGCGGCGAGTAAATCCCGCCGCTCCCGGCCGTCCACCGTGACCCGGTCCGGCCGGAAGGCTAAGAGCAGCCCGCTCCTGCCCTCCACCCCCGCGTAGGGGATGAGCCGGGCGCCGGGGATGTGCAGCGCCGCCTCGGTCGGGGGAGCGCGCAGATAGGCGGCGTCGGCGGGGGAGAAGAGCCCCCGCACCGCCTCTGCCTCCGCCACGAAAGCGGCGCAGCCGGTGATGGGGTCGACGAGGCCATTGCCCGTATCCTCCAAGGCCCGGAGGGACACCTGCCGGCCCCGGCGCTCCACCGTCACCTGCCGCAGCCGCCGGGGGGCGGCCCGGCCGACGCCCCGGTAGAGGAAACTGATGCCCGCCCAGCACACGGCAAAGGCCAGTACTAGCACCCGCATGTCGAGATGCAGCGCGCTCCCGCCCCGGAAAAGACAGGCGGCGTACACCGTCCCGCCGAACAGGGCGGAAAGGCCCAGAAAGTACCCATAGCACCGCCAAAGCCGCCGCTCCCCGCCGAAGGCGATAAGGGTCATGGCGAGGCCCAGCACCGGGCGCATGGCGGGACAAATGAGCCACCCCAGCCCCGGCAGCAGCCCCAGGCAGTTCCACGCCGCCCCCAGCGCCGCCCCGGCCAGGAACCGCCTCCGCTGGTAGGGCAGGGCGCAGACCTTGGCCGTGCCCAGCAGCAGGAAGTAGTCCACCACCAGGTCCAGCAGGAACAGTTCGTCCAGATAGATGGTCTCCATGGCTCAAGGGTAGCACGGTCCCGCCGCGAAGCCGGTTGAAATCGCGAGGCGGATGTGGTAAAATTTGAAGCTGGGAAAAAGGTGCGTTCTGTAGTTGAAAATGTAACCTTTGTCCCGTACAATAGAAGAGATGATATGAGGGGAGAGGACAGCTATGGGAACACCTGTATATAAGCGCGTGCTGCTGAAGCTCAGCGGCGAGGCCCTGGGCGGTGAGAGCGGCCGGGGGCTGGATTTTGCCGTCATGGCCGAGGTGGCTAAGGCCATCAAGAGCTGCGTGGACGCCGGCGTGCAGATAGGCCTGGTCACCGGCGGCGGCAACTACTGGCGGGGCGCTAAGGACGGGGGCGGCAGAATGGAGCGCTCCCGGGCCGACCAAATGGGCATGCTGGCCACCGTCATGAACAGTATCGCCCTTTCTGAGGTGCTGGAGCAGCAGGGCGTGCCCGCCCGGGTGATGACCATGATCGACATGGTCCGGGTGGCGGAACCTTATTCCTATGGCCGGGCCATGCACCACCTGGAAAAGGGGCGGGTGGTCCTCTTTGCCGCGGGCAGCGGCAACCCCTATTTCACCACCGACTCTGCCGCAGCCCTGAAGGCCGCCGAGATCGGCGCGGACGCGCTTTTGATGGCGAAGCACATCGACGGCGTGTACACCGCGGACCCCAAGACGGACCCCACCGCGAAAAAGCTGGACCGCGTCGGCTACGGGGAGATACTGGCGAAGGATCTCAAAGTCATCGACGCGGCGGCGACGAGCTTGCTGCGTGACAATGCCATCCCCACCATGATCTTCGCCCTGGACCCGCCGGAGAACATCCTCCGGGTGGTCATGGGGGAGAAGATCGGGACTATCGTTGAATAACGTTGAATCATTTTACAAAAGGAGGACCTGACCCATGTCTGAGCTGAAAGAGTTTGAGGAGAAAATGAAGAAGGCCAAGGATTTCCTCTCCGGCCAGTTCGATTCCGTTCGGGCCGGGCGGGCCAACGCCGCGGTCCTGAACGGCATCACCGTGGACTACTACGGCACCCCCACCCCCATTAATCAAGTTGCAGCCATCTCCACCCCCGACCCCCGCACGCTGGTCATCACCCCCTGGGACGGCTCTGTGCTGAAGGGTATCGAGAAGGCCATCCAGGCCTCGGAGCTTGGCATCAACCCCCAGAACGACGGCAGGGTCATCCGCCTTGCCTTCCCCCAGCTCACCGAGGAGCGGCGCAAGGAGCTGGCCAAGCAGGTGCGCAAGTACGGCGAGGAGGCCAAGGTGGCCGTGCGCAACATCCGCCGGGATGCCATGGACAAGATCAAGAAGCAGCAGAAGGCCGGCGACATCACCGAGGACGACCAGAAGGACCTGGAGAAGGACCTGCAGAAGCTGACCGACGACAACATCAAGGACATCGACAAGCTCACCGACGCGAAGGAAAAAGAGCTGTTCGCCATATGAGCGACGATAGGCGCGAAACGCTGGCGGGAGAGTCTCAAGGACTCCCCCGCCATATCGCCGTTATCATGGACGGCAACGGCCGCTGGGCCAAGAAACGGGGCCTGCCCCGGACGGCGGGCCACTCCGCCGGGGCTGACAGCTTCCGCCGGGCGGCCCGGTACTGCCAGAGGCTGGGCATAGAATACCTGACGGTCTACGCCTTCTCCACGGAGAACTGGAAGCGGCCCGCCGACGAGGTGGCGGGCATCATGGCCCTGCTGGAAAAATACCTGCGCCAGGCCCTGCGGGACCTGGAAAAGGAGCGGGTGCGCATCTGCATCTTCGGGGACCTGTCCCCCTTCGCGCCGGAGCTGCAAGAGCTTTGCCGGGAGTGCATGGAGCGCTCCGCCGTGTATACGGGCGCCCAGGTGAACATCTGCCTCAACTACGGCGGCCGGGACGAGATCGTCCGGGCGGCGAAGCGGTGGGCGGCGGACGGCTGCCCGGAGATAGACGAGGCGGGCTTTTCCGGCTACATGTGGGGCGGGCATATCCCGGACCCAGACCTTCTCATCCGCCCCGGCGGGGAGAAACGCATATCGAATTTCCTTTTGTGGGAGATCGCCTACGCGGAGCTGTACTTCTCCGACGTGCTGTGGCCGGACTTCGACGAGGCAGAGTTCGATAAGGCCATCGCCGCCTATCAACACAGAGAGCGCCGCTTCGGCGACGTGGGAAAAGGGTGAATACCATGGTGAAGTCCCTATCCGTGCTGGGTTCCACCGGGTCCATCGGGCGGCAGTCCCTGGAGGCGGCGGCCCGGCTGGGCCTGCGGGTGGAGGCCCTCACGGCCCAAAAGAGCATAGAGCTTTTAGAGCAGCAGATACGAAGGTTCCGTCCCTCCTACGCGGCGGTATATGACCCCGACGCGGCCAAAAGGCTGCGCATCGCCGTGGCGGACCTGGATATAGAAATAGGCGAGGGGATGGAGGGCCTGCGCCACGCCGCCGCGGCGGTAAATTCGGACGCGGTGGTGACGGCGGTGTCCGGCTCCGTGGGCTTGAAGCCCACCCTGGACGCCATTGACGAGAAAAAGCGCATATGCCTGGCCAACAAGGAGACCCTGGTCTGCGCCGGATCCATCGTCATGAAGGCTGCGGCGGACAATGGCGCCGAAATAGTCCCCGTGGACTCGGAGCACGCCGCCATCTTCCAGTGCCTGGAGGGCCGGCGGGAGCAGCTTTATAAAATACTTCTCACCGGCTCCGGCGGCCCCTTCCGGGGCTGGACACGGGAGCAGACCGCCTCCGTCACCCCGGAGCAGGCGGTGAAGCACCCCAACTGGCACATGGGGGCCAAGATATCCGTGGACAGCGCCACCATGATGAACAAGGGCCTGGAATTCATCGAGGCCATGCACCTGTTCGCGGTGGACCCGGACCATATCCAGGTGGTGGTCCACCCCCAGAGCGTCATCCACTCCATGGTGGAGCTCATAGACGGCACGGTGCTGGCACAGCTGGCCGTGCCGGACATGGGCCTGCCCATCCAGTACGCCATGACCTGGCCGGACCGGGCGCCCTCGCCCTATGAGCGGCTGGACTTCTGGCAGATGAAGGACATGACCTTTGAGGCCCCGGACCTGGATAAGACCCCGTGCCTGGGCCTTGCCATGGACTGCGCCCGGCGGGGCGGCACCGCGCCGGCGGCCATGAGTGCTGCCAACGAGGCGGCGGTGGCTCTGTTCCTGGCAAGGAAGATCGGCTTCAACGATATCTACGACCGGGTGGCGGACGCGGTGGAGCGCACGGCCTTCGTCCCGGTGCCCACCCTGGAGGACATCCTGGCCGCCGACGGCGATGCCCGCCGGCTGGTATACAAGAAATAAATCGGCATAAACTGCTTTCAGAGACTGTCAAGAAGGAAAGCGAATGAGTAATCTCCTGTACATCCTTTTAGCCATCGTCATATTCGGCGTGCTCATCATGGTCCACGAGCTGGGCCACTTTCTGGCGGCCCGGGCCTGCGGGGTGCGGGTGCTGGAATTCGCCATGGGCATGGGGCCGGTGCTGCTGCGCCATACCACGAAAAAGGGCACCGACGTGACCTTGCGGGCGCTGCCCCTGGGCGGCTTCTGCGCCATGGCGGGGGAGGACGACGACGCGGACGACGCCGGCGCCTTCCAGAACGCCCCCCGGTGGAAGCGGCTCATCATCATGCTGGCCGGGGTGGTCATGAACTTCCTCCTGGGCCTCATCATCCTCTTTGGCTGCTACACCCAGGTGGAGGCCTTCTCCCCGCCCACCGTCACCCGGTTCATGGCCGGGTGCCCCTATGAGAGCGCCGACGGCCTGCAGGTGGGGGATACGTTTTATAAGGTCAACGGCCAGCGGACCTACCTTGCCAGTGACGTGTCCTTCTACATGGCTCGGGGCGAGGAGGGCTATGCGGACCTGGTGCTCATCCGTGACGGGCATAAGGTGCGGCTGGACCACTATCCCATGACCCTGCGGGAGTATACTGACGAGGAAACCGGGGAGACCGTCATGCGCTACGGGCTCTATTTTGAGAAGCTGGAATCGGGCCTGGGGGCGAAGCTCAAATACACCTGGTACGGAGCCCTGGACTTCGTGCGCCTGGTGTGGCTGGGGCTCCATGACCTGGTCACCGGGGCGGCCAACGCCAATGACCTGATGGGCATCGTGGGCGTGGTGGACGGCATGACCGAGATCGGCGCGGCATCGCCTACCGTGTCCATCGCCCTTTTGAACATCTTCTATATGGCGGCACTCATCGCCGTGAACCTGGCGGTGATGAACCTGCTGCCCATCCCGGGGCTGGACGGGGGGCGCATCTTCTTCCTGCTCCTGTCTTGGCTGTGGGCGGTGCTGTTCCGCCGGGAGCTGGATCCCAAGTATGAGAATTACGCCAGCACGGCCGGATTCGTGCTGCTGCTGGGCCTGATGGTATACGTGACGTACAACGACGTGGCGCGGATCATCGCGCGGTAATTATGAAGAGAGAAGACACGAGAAGGATATATGTGGGCGGCGTGGCCGTAGGGGGCGGGGCCCCCGTGACGGTCCAGTCCATGTGCAACACCCCCACCCAGGACGCCGAGGCCACCCTGGACCAGATGCGGCGGCTCCGGGCCGCCGGATGCGACATCATCCGGGTGGCGGTGCCGAATATGGCCGCGGCGGCGGCACTGCCCGCCATTATGGCGGCGGCGCCCATGCCCGTGGTGGCGGACATCCACTTCGACTACCGGCTGGCCCTGGCCGCGGCGGAGGCGGGCGTCAGCGCTGTGCGCATAAACCCCGGGAACATCGGCTCCGCGGACAAGGTCGCGGCGGTGGCGGACGCCTGCAAAAGGCGGGGCATCCCCATCCGCATCGGCGTGAACACCGGCTCGCTGGAAAAAAGGCTTCTGGAAAAGTACGGCGGTCCCACGGCGGAGGCGCTGGTGGAGAGCGCGGCGGGGGAGATAGAGGCCCTGCGCGCCGCGGGCTTTGAGGACATAGCCCTGTCCGTCAAGGCGTCGGATGTAGAGACCGCCGTGGCGGCCTACCGTCTCGCGGCGGAGCGGTTCGACTGCCCCCTGCACGTGGGCGTCACCGAGGCAGGGACGAGCTATGGCGGCCTCGTCAATTCCGCCGTGGGCATCGGGACCCTCCTCATGGAGGGTATCGGTGACACCATCCGGGTGAGCCTCACCGCGGACCCGGCGGAGGAGGTTAAGGCGGGCCTTGCCATATTGCGGGCCTGCGGGCTGCGGAAAGGAGGGGTGCGGTTCGTGTCCTGCCCCACCTGCGGCCGGACGAAGATCGATCTCATCGGCCTGGCAAAGCGGGTGGAGGCGGCGGTCTCCGGTCTGGACCGGGATGTCATCGTGGCCGTCATGGGCTGCGAGGTGAACGGCCCCGGGGAGGCCCGGGAGGCGGACTATGGCATCGCCGGCGGCCCCGGCTTCGGAAGCCTGTTCATGAAGGGGCAGGTGGTAAAGACGAAGGTGCCGGAGGACCGGCTTTTGGACGAGCTCATGGCCCTCATGGAGATGGGCGGAAAAACGGACATCTGATATGTCAGGATATAGGAAAATACCTGACATAAGGAGTACATAGCATTGGAAGAAGTAGCGTTTTTGGAGATGTTCCCCTTCTGCGAGCCGCTGCAGGTGAGCTACGGCTCCCTGGAGGGCGTGGCGGTGCAGGAGGCCACGGTGAGCCGGGAGCGGATGAGCATGACCATCCGGGCCCGGTTCCCGGCCATGCCCGCGCCGGCGGAGCTGTCCGCCATGGAGCGGGCCATCCGGGAGGAGTACGGTCTGAACGAGGTCACCATCGCGGCCCAGTGGCCCCATGAGGAGGCCCCCAAGCCCGGGAAAAAAGCCGGGGCGGGCAAGGTGCTCATGGGCCGGGCCGTCAAAGGGACCCCCATCCCCATGCGGGAGGCCTCCCCGGAGATGAAGACCGTCACCGTGTGCGGGAAGGTGTTCGCCGCGGACAGCCGGGAGATACCCAAGCGGGGGGCCGTGGTGCTCCAGTTCGACATGACCGACGGGGACGGCTGCATCCGGGTGAGCCGGTTCTTCTCCAAGGAGGAGGAAGCGGAGCACGCCATCATCAACAAGATACAGCCGGGGATGTACCTGGCCGTGTCCGGCCGGATGAAGTTCAACAATTTCAGCCATGAGGCGGAGCTGGAGCCGAGAAACATACAGATAGCTACGCCGCCGGAGGGCCGCCGGGACGACGCCCCGGTGAAGCGGGTGGAGCTGCACCTGCATACCCAGATGTCCTCCCTGGATGGCCTCACCGACCCTGTGGCCGCTGTGAAGCGGGCGGCGGAGTGGGGCATGAGCGCTATCGCCATCACCGACCACGGGGTGGCCCAGGCATTCCCCACCGCCTCCAAGGCGGCCAAGGGCATCAAGGTCATCTACGGCATGGAAGGATATTATGTAAATGACGTGGATGAGAATCCATCCGTTATCGGACCAAAGGACGGGCCTGTAACGGGGGACTATGTGGCTTTTGATATCGAGACTACCGGGCTTTATGAGCAACGTGACCGCATCACGGAGATTGGCGCCGTGGTGTTCCACGAGGGTGCGCCCGACGAGGTGTTCCAAACTTATGTAAACCCAGGAATGCCCATCCCCGCCGACATCCAGCGCCTGACGGGCATCACCGACGCGGACGTGTTCGACGCCCCCAGCGAGGCGGAGGCCGTGACGGCTTTCCTGGCTTTCGCGGGGGACAGGCCCCTGTGCGCCCACAACGCCAGCTTCGACGTGGGGTTCATCACCGCCGCGGCGGAGCGGGCGGGGATTGCCTTCGACCCCACCTACATAGATACCTTGCCCCTGGCCCAGGCATTGCTGCCGGACATGAAGAAGTTCAAGCTGGACATGGTCTCGGACAGACTGGGCCTGCCCGCTTTCAACCACCACCGGGCCAGCGACGACGCGCTGGTGTGCGGGCGGATACTGGGCCGGTTCCAGCCCATGCTGACGGAGAAGGGCGCCCAGCGCCTCTCCCAGGTGGATGAGCTGTGCCGGTCTCTTCGGGCCAAGGCGGGCCGTCATGGCCGGACGCGGCATATATCCCTGCTGGTGAAAAACCGCGTGGGCCTTAAAAACCTCTACGAGCTCATCTCCAAGAGCCATCTTGAGCACTTCCGCAGCAAGGTGCCCACCATTCCCAAGAGCCTGCTCATGGCCCACCGGGAGGGGTTGCTCATCGGCAGCGCCTGCGCCGCGGGGGAGTTCTATCAGGCTGTGAGCCGCCATCGCAGCCGGGCGGAATTAAAGCGCCTGGGCGCGTTCTACGACTACTTCGAGATCATGCCCCTTTGCAACAACGCCTTCATGGTGGAAAACGGCATGGTGAAGAGCGAGGAGGAGCTAAAAGAGTTCAACCGCCGGGTCATCGAGATAGCCGACGAGCTGGGAAAGCCCGTGTGCGCCACGGGAGACGTGCACTTCCTGGACCCCGCCGACGAGCAGTTCCGGCATATTCTCCTGAGCGCCAAGGGCTTTGCCGACGCGGACAAGTCTCTGCCCATCTACCTGCGCACCACAGAGGAGATGCTGGCGGAGTTTTCCTATCTCGGCGAGGAGCGGGCCTATGAGGTGGTGGTGACCAACACCAACGCCGTGGCCGATATGATAGAGGGCCAGGTGGCCCTGCTGCCGGAGCTGCACCTCTATCCGCCGGTCATCGAAAATTCCGACGGCCAGCTCAAGGACTTGGTCTACGGCCGGCTCAAAGAGCTCTACGGCGAGCATCCGGAGAAGATCATCACCGACAGGGTGGAGATGGAGATGAACACCATCCTGGGCCGGCACTTCGACGTCATCTACATGTCCGCCCAGAAGCTGGTGGCGGACTCTCTGGCCCACGGCTACCTGGTGGGCAGCCGGGGCAGCGTGGGGTCCAGCCTGGTGGCGTATCTGGCGGGCATCACGGAGGTGAACAGCCTCCCGGCCCACTATCTCTGCCCCAAGTGCTACCACACGGATTTTGAGGCAGGGAAGGGCTATGGCTGCGGCGCGGACATGCCGGACAGGATGTGCCCCCACTGCGGCACGGAGATGCGCAAGGAGGGCTTCGATATCCCCTTCGCCACGTTCCTGGGCATCAAGGGCGACAAGGTGCCGGATATCGACCTTAATTTCTCCGGGGAGTATCAGGCCAGCGCTCACGCCTATACCAAGACCCTCTTCGGCGCGGACCATGTGTTCAAGGCCGGCACCGTGGGCACCATCGCGGAAAAGACCGCCTACGGCTACGTGCTGAAGTACGCCGAGGAACACGGTCTGGAATACTCCGCCGCGGAGAAGAACTGGCTGGCCCAGGGGCTGGTGGGCGTCAAGCGCACCACCGGCCAGCACCCGGGGGGTCTCGTCATCATCCCCCAGGACATGGACGTGACCGACTTCTGCCCGGTGCAGCATCCGGCGGACGACGCGGACTCGGACATCATCACCACCCATCTTGAATACCATTTCATGGAGGACTATCTGCTGAAGCTGGACGAGCTGGGCCACGATAACCCCACCATGATCAATATGCTGGAGCGTCTCACCGGCACCGACGCCAAGACCATCCGCCTGGACGACGCGGACACCATGAGCCTTTTCTCCTCGCCCAAGGCCCTGGGCGTGCCGGAGAACGACCCCATCATCGGCCAGACCGGCTCCCTGGGCATCCCCGAGTTCGGCACGGGCTTCACCCGCCAGATGCTGGTGGATACAAAGCCGGACAAGTTCGACATGCTGGTGCGCCTTTCCGGCTACTCCCACGGCACCGGCGTGTGGCTTGGAAACGCCCAGGACCTGATAAAATCCGGCATCAAGGTCACCGACACCATCGGCTGCCGGGACGACATCATGATCTACCTCATGCATCAGGGCATCGACGCCAACACCGCCTTCAAGGCCATGGAGAACGTCCGCAAGAAGAACAAGCAGCTCACCGACGAGCAGGTCCAGGCCATGAAGGACCACGGCGTGCCCCAGTGGTATATAGACTCCTGCCACAAGATAGAATACCTGTTCCCCAAGGCCCACGCGGTGGCCTATGTGCTGATGGCGTTCCGCATCGCCTGGTACAAGGTCCACTACCCCCTGGCCTTCTACGCGGCGCTCTTCTACCGCCGCAGCCAGAAGGGGGGCTTCGACGCGGAGATGATGACCGGCGGAGCCAATAAGGTGCGCAGCAAGATAAAGGAGATCAACGCCGACCCCAACGCCACCGACAAGGACCAGGACCTGGTGACCACGCTGGAGATGGTGTATGAGTTCTATATGCGGGGCTTCGACTTCGCCCCTATCGATATCTATGAATCCGACGCCCTGCAGTTTCTGCCCGTGGGGGAGAAGCAGCTTCGGGTGCCCTTCGCGGCCGTCACGGGCCTGGGCGCTGCGGCGGCCCAGGACCTGGCCAAGGCCCGGGAGGGGGGCCGGGATTTCGTGTCCATCGAGGACGTGGCGGCGGCCTGCCCCAAGGTGAGCATGGCCCATATCGAGACGCTGAAGAAGATGGGCGCCTTCGGTGCGCTTCCCGAGGCCAGCCAGATGACCCTGTTCGATATGTGAGAGCATCTCCTGGGATCGGGAGAGTTGAAATTTGAAATGGGAGGGACCTGTATGTCTGAAACTGCGCGCAAGAGACTTGCCCTGCTGCTGCTCGCGGCGGTGCTGTGCCTGCAGCTTGGCGCGGCGCCGGCACGGCTGCTGGGCGATGCACCGCCCGCGGCCGACATGCCGCTGACCGACGAGCCCGCCGCCGAAGGGGAGACGGCCTCGGAGGAGTCCGCTTCGGATGAGGGGGTCTACATCCCCGTGGAGCAGGGGCCTGTGGTCACAGACCCGCCTGCGGCGGCCGTACTCACCGGGGGCGGGCCCGCTTCCATGCCGGAGCCCACGCCGGAGACCGCCTATGACACGGCCTACTTCGACCCGGTGGAGAACACCGATAAGACCGCCCCCCAGGCCTGGGTGGTGACGGACGCCGTCACGGACCTGGCCGAGGGCTGGTATGTGGTGAAGGAGCATGTCACTGTGGACGTGCCCGTCACCGTGTCCGGAAAGGTGAACGTCATCCTGGCCGACGGCGGCGTACTGGAGGCGAGGCAGGGCCTTTACCTGCCCGAGGGCGGCGAGCTGACCCTGTGGGGCCAGGAGAAGGGCATCGGCACGCTGACCGTCACGGCCCCGGCGGGACAGGACCCCGTGGGCGCCGGCAGCTCTGGCACCAAGTGCGGCAAGCTCACCATCAACGGCGGCACCGTCACCCTGGAGCGGGAGCCCACGGACGCGCCCCCCTTCTATAACGGCGAGGTGTTCGTGAACGGCGGCTCCGTGAAGGGCCAGCTGGGCTGCGTGCCGAAAAACGCCGCCGGGCAGGGCCTGTACCTGCTGGCGCTGTCCAACCCCGGACGGGAGAGCGTGGCAGTGGACGGCCGGACCTGCCGCCCCTGTGACCATATGGGAAGCGGCAATGGCGCCGACTCGTACCTCTATGTCTACATGACCGGGGACGTGCACACGGTCACGGTGGGCAGCGCCGTGCAGGAATACCGGTTCCTGGACGGGGGCTTTGAGAACTTCCACAACTGGGGCGCGCCGGAATGGACCTGGTCCGAGGACGGCCAGAGCGCCGAGGCCGTCTTCACCTGCCTGAACGACGGGGCCCAGGATACGGTTACTGCCCAAGTGACCAGCGAGACGACCGCGCCCGCCACCTGCACCGAGCCGGGCGTCACTGCCTGCACCGCCTATGTCACCCATGACGGGGCGGATTATACCGACACCGTGACCGTGCCGGGGCCGGAGGCCCTGGGCCACAGTTTCACCAACTACGTCTACAACAACGACGCCACTTATGAGGCGGATGGCACCGAGACGGCCAGGTGCGACTGCTGCGACGTGACCGATACCCGCCCGGCGCCGGGGACCATGCTGATCCCCACGGCGACTCCGGAGCCTACGCCCGAACCGACCCCGGAGCCTACGCCGGAACCGACGCCGGAACCCACACCAGAGCCCACGCCGGAGCCGACGCCGGAACCCACGCCGGAGCCGACCCCGGAACCGACCCCGGAACCGACGCCGGAGCCGACCCCGGAACCGACGCCTGAGCCGACGCCAGAACCCACGCCTGAGCCCACACCGGAGCCCACGCCGGAACCGACGCCGGAGCCTACGCCCGAGCCGACGCCGGAACCCACGCCGGAGCCTACGCCCGAGCCGACGCCAGAACCCACGCCGGAACCGACGCCTGAG
>CANRKN010000016.1 GCA_947631215.1 uncultured Oscillospiraceae bacterium
TTTCCTGCTGGCTGGGATAAATCCTTATTCTTTTTCATTGTTCTCTTGACGGGTCGCAGTTCATTCGCCGCGGGCGGAGTTTTTTGTATCTCACATCATATCGTCATCGTCGATGACATGGGCCTTCAGGAGGTTGGTGCTGGAGCTCTTGCCCAGAGGCACGCCGGCGGTGATGACCACCGTGTCGCCCTTGGTCACCAGCCCCTCCCGGACGGCCACCTGGCAGGCCATGGAGAGGATGCGGTCGGTGGAGGTGACCTCCCCGGTGAGCACCGGCGCCACGCCCCAGCACAGGGCCAGCTGCCGGCGGACCTTCTCGTGCATGGTCAGGGCCACGATGGGGCAGCCGGGACGAAACCGGGCTATGTACCGGGCGGTGTTGCCGGAGGCGGTGGCGGTGAGGATGGCCGCGGCGTTCAGATCCCGGGCGGTGAGGGTGCAGGTGTGGGTGATGGCGTCGTTGATGCTGGGGGCGGAGACCAGCTCGAACTGCTTGAACTTCCGCCAGTAGCCCGCGGCGGACTCCGCCTCGGTGACGATGTCGGCCATGGCGGTCAGGGCCTCGATGGGGTACTTGCCGCTGGCGGTCTCGCCGGAGAGCATGACGCAGCTGGTGCCGTCGAACACGGCGTTGGCCACGTCGGACACCTCCGCCCGGGTGGGCCGGGGGTTGCGGATCATGGAGTCCAGCATCTGGGTGGCGGTGATGACCGGCTTGCTCTCCAGAAGGCACTTGTCGATCATCTTCTTCTGGATGATGGGCACCCGGGCCGCGGGCACCTCCACGCCCAGGTCGCCCCGGGCCACCATCACGCCGTCGGCGGCGGCGATGATCTCGTCCAGGTTGTCCACGCCCTCCTGGTTCTCGATCTTGGCAATGATCTTCACCATGTCGCCCCCGCAGTCGTGCAGGACCTTGCGTATCTCCTGCACGTCGCTGGCCTTGCGGACGAAGGAGGCGGCGATGAAGTCGAAGTCGTGCTCCACGCCGAAACGGATGTCGTCTATATCCTTCTCGGTGATGGCGGGCAGATGGATGCTGGCGCCAGGGATGTTGATGGACTTGTGGTTGGAAAGCTGTCCGCCGTTCTCCACGGTGCAGATGATGTTCTGCCCCTCGATCTTCTCCACCCGGATGGCCACCAGGCCGTCGTCGATGAGTATCTCCTGGCCGGGGGCCACCTCCTCATGGAGCTTGTCGTATGTAACAGCCACCCGCTGCTGGGAGCCGGGCACGTCCTCGGTGGTGAGGATGAAGGTATCCCCTGTGGAGAGGGTGATGGGCCCGTCGGCAAAGGTGCGGATGCGGATCTCCGGGCCCTTGGTGTCCAATATGGTGGCCACCGGGCGGCTGATGGAGTCCCGGACGGCGTTGAGCATATTGAGCCGCTCCAGATGCTCCTCATGGGTGCCGTGGGAGAAATTGAACCGGGCGCCGTCCATGCCGGCCCGGATCAGGCTGCGTATCATCTCCGGGCTGTCCACGGCGGGGCCCAGGGTGCAGATGATCTTCGTTCTTCTCATATATCCATCCCTCCTGTGAAGCAGGTATTTTTTATGTTATTTCATTATACACCTTCCTGCCGCACTTTTCCATAGCGTGGGTGCATAGCGGCGAAAAAAATCCCGGCATTTCTGTCGGGATGAATTATGTAAATTATTTTATGTCAACTTACAGCGACGCCAGCACGTCCTCCACCCTATCACAGTGGTTCGGGAACATCTCCAAAAGCGCCGGGTCGGCCCCGGCCATGATGTAGGCCGTGCCTGCGGCCTTCAAGAGAGGCACGTCGTTGAAGTTGTCCCCGAAGGCCAGCACCTCCTCCGGCTTCACCCCCACGGCGGCGCAGAGCTTTTGAAGCCCCAGGCCCTTGTCCGCCAGGGTGAAGTCCAGCCAGGGCGCCCCGGCCACCGCCATGGAGAAAACCCCGCCCCATTTGGCCAGCGGCCCATCCACCTCCGCCGCCGCGCCCCGGCGGCAGAAGGCAGCGATCTTCACGATGTCCTCCGGCACGTCCCCGGGGTCTTTCACCAGCACCACGTCATTGCCCACAAAGTCCCGGATGAGCACCACCATGTCCTCCTGCTTGGGGCAGAGGTAGCTGGTGTTCTGGCCGGAGATGAGCACCTCGCAGTCCGGGTGGGCCACGATGGCCCGGCAGAGGGCCACCGCCTGGGTCCTCTCCATAGCAGTCTTGGCAAGCAGGGGCGCCGGGTCCCCGGGGCCGAATATGGCCGCGCCGTTTTCGCACATATAATAGAGCTTATCCGCCACGGGAGCGAAGAGCGCACGCAGGCTCTTGTACTGCCGGCCGCTGGCGGGGCAGAACATGACGCCCTTGTCCGCCAAGCGTTCTATCTCGCGGAACGCGGCGGCGCTGATCCCCGTCTGCCCGTAGGGCATGAGGGTGCCGTCTATATCGCTGGCGATGAGGCGTATCATGGCTCTCTCCCCTTCCGGCGCTCTTCGGCGCGGGGCACAGTATAGCAGAAATCCAGACCCATCGCAATGGGCATCGGCCGCTTTTCGTCGACATGACGTATTGATTTTTGACAAAACCGGTATAAAATATATTTATTGCATGAAATGAAAGAGGGCCCGTTATGTCCGCCGCCTACGCCAGCCAATACGATAAGATGACCCGCCAGCCCATCCCCTCCCTCATACTGGAGCTGGGCATACCCACCACCATCAGCATGATGATCACCAACCTCTACAACGTGGTGGACACCTGGTTCGTGGGGCGCATCGGCACCAGCGCCTCCGGCGCCACGGGCGTGGTCTTCGGCCTGATGGCCATATTGCAGGCGGTGGGCTTTATGTTCGGCCACGGGGCGGGCAGCAACATCTCCCGCCTGCTGGGGGCCAGGCATGTGCGCCGGGCCAGGCAGTTCTCCTCCGCCGCCTTTTATGTGGCGCTTCTGGTGAGCGTGCTCATGGGCGCGGCGGGGCTGTGCCTTTTGGACCCCCTCTGCCGCCTCCTGGGCTCCACGGACACCATTTTGCCCTACGCCCGCATCTATGCGGCCTATATCCTGCTGGCCGCCCCGGCCATGGTCACCGGGTGCGTGATGAACAACATCCTCCGCTACGAGGGCCGGGCGGCCTTCGCCATGGTGGGACTGGTGAGCGGCGGGCTTCTGAATATCGCGGGGGACGCCCTTTTCATGATGGGCCTTCACATGGGCATCGCGGGGGCGGGCCTCGCCACCATGCTGAGCCAGTACATAAGCGCGGCCATCCTCCTTTCCATGTTCCTGCGAAAACGCACCCAGACGGTGTTTTCCTTAAAATACCTCCCCTTCCGCCGGCCCCCGGAGGACGGCACCCCCAACAACGGGGAGATGCCCGCCCCCGGCGGGAAGCTCTTTTGCTCCACCGTGGGCAGCATCCTGCTCGTGGGCCTTCCCAGCCTCATGCGCCAGGGCCTGAGCAGCGTGTCCACCATGGTCCTGAACGCCCAGGCCAAGGTATTCGGCGACGCGGCCATCGCCGCCATGAGCATCGTGGCGCGGGTGTGCAACCTCCTCTTCTGCGTGGGGCTGGGCATCGGCCAGAGCTTTCAGCCCGTGTCCGGCTTCAACTACGGCGCCAGGCGTTATTCCCGGGTCCGGGGCGGATTCTTCTTCACCCTGGGCTTCGGCACGGGACTCATAAGCCTCTTCGCCCTGGCGGGCTGGTTCGGGGCCCCCACTGTGGCCGCCGTCATGCGGGACGACCCGGCGGTCATCGCCATCGCCGTCCCCGCGCTGCGGGCCCAGTGCCTGGCGCTGCTGTTCATGCCTCTTTCCGTGTGCGCCAACATGCAGTTCCAGTCCATCGGCTTCGCCGGCAGGGCCACCTTCATGGCGACCTTACGCAGCGGCGCCTGCTTCATCCCCCTGGTGCTGATCCTCTCCCACACCTGGGGCCTGCCGGGCATCATGTACTCCCAGCCGTTGGCCGACGTGCTGGCCGGGCTCATCTCCGTGCCCTTCCTGGTGCAGTTTTTCCACAAGCTGCCCCGCACGGATGAGGTCGACGCCTGACCTATAGAACACACGCCCCGGACACATGCCCGGGGCGTTTTCATGCCCTTTTCAAATTCACATTTCCTTCAAAAAATGTTAAATCCTTTGTCAACATCTTTTGCGGAGCGGGGCCTACAATAGGCATGCAAACAGGGGGACGAGAAAGCCCCCACGAGAAAGGAAGCGTTCCCATCATGAAGAAGACTTTTGCAGAACATAAGGCCGGCCGCCTTCTGGCCCTGGCCCTCACATTGGCCCTCGCCCTGGCCTTCGCCGCCGTGCCGGCCCTGGCCGCCCAGGAGGAGCCCGCCCGCGAGACCATGTCCGCGGCGGACATCTACGAGCAGTCCGTGAACGCCGTGGTAGGCGTGACCACCCGGACCACCACTACCAACTACTGGGGCTATGAGACCCCCGCGGCCGTGGCAGGCACCGGCTTTTTCATCTCCGCCGACGGCTATGTCCTCACCAACTACCACCTGGTGGAGAACCCCGAGTCCATCACCATCACCACCTATGACGGGGACACCTACGACGCGGAGCTGATAGGCTATGACGCCTCCGACGATATGGCCGTGCTGAAGGTGGACGCCGACGACCTGCCCTATCTCACCCTGGACGGCTCCGGCGACCTGCGGGTGGGCGACGACGTGGTAGCCATCGGCAACCCCCTGGGCGAGCTCACCTTCTCCCTGACCCACGGCATGGTCAGCGCCCTGGACCGGGAGGTCACCACCTCCACCGGCACCCGCATGACCCTCATCCAGACCGACTGCGCCATCAATAACGGCAACTCCGGCGGCCCGCTGTTCAACATGTACGGCGAGGTGGTGGGCATCACCAACGGCAAGTTCACCGGCTCCGCCATCGACAACGTGGGCTTCGCCGTGCCCATCAGCGACATTGCCGCCAGCGTGGACAGCATCATCGAGAAGGGCTACATCGCCAAGCCCTACATCGGCGTCACCGTCTCCGACGTGAGCGCTGACGCCCTCTCCTACGGCCTTCCCAAGGGCGCGGCCGTGAAGGACGTCACCAAGGACGGCCCCGCCGACAAGGCCGGCATCCAGGTCAACGACATCGTCACCGCCGTGAACGGCGAGACCATCACTGACCGCCACGACCTGTCACAGACTGTGGGCGCGGCCCAGGTGGGCGAGGAGCTGACCCTCACCGTCTACCGCCAGGGCGAGACCCTGGACATCACCGTCACGGTGGAGGAAAAGACCGAGAGCGCCCTGCCCCAGGAGGAGGATGACAGCGCCTCCGACGCCGGGGAGGACCCTCTGGACCCCAACGGCGGCCAGTCCGACAGCCCCAGGGACGACGCCCCCTCGGACCAGGACCTCTACGACCTGTTCGACCAGTTCATGCGCCAGTACGGCAATGGCCGCGGCGCCTGACGCAAGCCTCGCATATACGGCCCCGCGGAGTGTTCCGCGGGGCTGTTTTTATTTTGGAGTCCGGCCCGGACAGCAACAACTTACTATTGTTTAATAAGAAGAAACATGGTATGATTGTGTCGGACTTTGGAGGGGTGCGCCGGACGGTGTGCGTACCTCTTTTCGGGCGTGTGGCTCAGGAGGAAGGGGCATGGCAAAGAAGAAAAACAAGGGCACGGCCAGTGTACTGACCGCAAAGCAGACGGGCCGTCAGGCGGCGGCTGCCGTGGTCACGGCGGCGGCCGGCTTTTTCGTGCTGTGTCTGGCCGCCTCCAACACGCTGAAAGGCCTGGGGCTGGGGCTGGCGGTGCTGACGCTGGGGGCCGTGTGCCTGGTGTTCGGGAAGCTGCGGGAGCGGATGGGCCTGCCCATGCTCCTGCTGGCGGCGCTGGTGCTGATGGAGGGCGTCTCCACCCTGTACGCCGACGCGGGAAAATTTGCCCTGCGGGAATATCTCTATACGCTCATCGCCTTCTGCACCACGCTTCTGCTGCTCTGCTTCGCCCCTGAAAAGGGCATGAAGCCGGAGCGGTGGATCGGCGGGGTGCTCACGGGGATGTGCGCGCTGGTGAGCCTCGTTTCCATCGACCTCATCTCCACCCACCTCATCAGCGGCCCTGTCCTGGGGCTTTTTGGCCTTATCACGCCGGACTATGTGGGTATCACCGGCGTGGAGGCCGGCGTGCGCGTGAACGGCCTGTTCTCCAACGGCAACGTATTCGCCGGCATCACGGGCCTGGGCGTGCTGGTGGGGCTGGGTCTGGCCTGCTCCGCCGGGAGTCCCCGGGAGCGGACGGTGCACACGGTGCTCCTCTACATAAATGCCCTGGGCTTCCTGCTGGCCTTCAGCATGGGCGCCACCGCCGCCATCGCGGTGGCCTTCCTGGTCCTGCTGGCCCTGGAAAGCCGGGAACGGCGCATGAGCCTGCTGGCTCTGATGCTCCAGACGCTGCTGCTGGGCGTGCTGGCGGCGGCCGTCATATCCATGACCTCCCTGAAGGCCTGGACCGGGTTCCAGCCCATGCCTATGCTGTGCGTCATCCTGGGCGCGGCAGGCCTGTGCCTGCTGGACCGCTATGTTGGCCAGCCCCTGGCGGAAAAGCTCTCCGGGCGGGAAAAGCTCATCCCCATCGTCATCGCCGCGGTGCTGGCCGCGCTGGTGCTGCTGGCCCTGGCCGCCTACAACCTCACCGGCGGCATATCCCTGGACGCGGGCGGGAGCCTGCGCCGGGCCGCCTATCCCGACCCGGGGACCTACTCCCTGGCCTTGGAGGCCGACGGAAACTTATCCGTCACCATCGAGAGCCAAAACCGACAGGAGACCATGATGCACACCAGCACCGTCCTCTATCAGGGCACAGCGGAGGGCGCCGCCTTCACCGTGCCGGAGGACAGCCTGGTGGTCTACTTCAACTTCTACGCCCCGGCGGACACGCATGTGGATACCGTGACCTTCTCAGGCGAGGCCGGAGAGGGGTCCGTGCCCCTGGGCTACAAGCTGCTGCCCGGCTTCGTGGCCAACCGCCTGCAGGGTCTGTGGGCCAACGAAAACGCCATCCAGCGGCTGGTGTTCTTCTCCGACGGACTCAAAATGTTCCGCATGAGCCCCATCATCGGTTTGGGCAAGGGGGCTTTTGAGGCCTATATCCGCAGTGTCCAGTCCTTCCTGTACGACACAAAATACGCCCATGACCACTATATCCAGGTGCTGGCGGAGACCGGCCTTGTGGGCTTCGTCCTGTTCGTGGGGCTGCTTATAGGCTCTGCCCTGTGCATCTGGCACGCCCGGAAGAAAAATGCCAGTCTCATGGTCCCGGCCCTGGGGGCGGCGCTTATCTTCATGGCGGGGCACGCCGCGGTGGAGGTGGTATTCTCCTTCCGCAGCTATCTGCCCATCGCCTTCGGCGTCTTCGCCCTTATCTCCCTGTGCTGCTCTGACGCTCTTCCCCGCTTCCAGCCGGGAAAGAAGCTGCGTACCGTCTCCCTCGCCGTTATGAGCGGCTGGATGGGGATATATGCCCTGCTCATCTTCGGCAACATTTACGCCGCGGTCATCGTGTCCCGGCCCCAGCCCACCTTTGAAGATGTGGAGCAGGCCATCACCATCGATAGGTTCGAGTGGGCCGACTATGCGCTCAGCTATCTGGACGGCGCAGCGGATGTGGAAGATATGCCCGCCATCCGGGAAAAGGCGGACGCCTACGCCCGGCGGCTGAACGGCAGGATGTCCAACACGGCCCATCTCTACCTGGCGGAGTATTACTTCAGGACCGGCCGTCCGGAGGAGGCCATCGACGCGCTGGAGACCTATGTGGGCTATGTGTCCGCCGATGAAAACGCCTGGAACATGGCCTTCGACCTGCTGGAGGCCTACTCACAGGACGAGCCGCTCTATCGGGACGGCGTGCGCAGCCTGGCGGAGAAGCTGACCGCTTGGAACGAGGAGAACATGGCCGACATTGGCGTAGACCAGGCCACCGCCGACTTCATCTATCGGATGCTGGGGGAGTAAGACGCCGCCCATGATCAGAGAGAATCAGAAGATACTCAATCAGCTGCATGTGTTCAGCGACGGCGCGGTGCTGTTTTTATCCTTCCCCGCGGCGTTCTGGATACGGTTTTATGTGTTCACAGGCGAGATAAGCGTGCCCCTGGCCAATTATCTCGTCCTGGGCGCCGTCTATACGGCCGCGCAGCTTTTCACCTACGGGGCCTTTGGCCTGTACCAGAGCTTCCGCCGGGTACGGCTGCGGGTGGAGCTTGCGCGCCTGTGGGAGGCCACGCTGCTGGACACGGTGGCGCTGCAGAGTCTGCTTTTCATGAGCTGGGGCATGCACTACTCCCGGGGTCTGCTGCTCATTGCCTTTGCTTTAAGCGTGGGTGCATTGAGCGCCAAGCGCATCGTTCTGCGGCTGGCCCTGCGCCGGTACCGTGAGACGGGCCACAACCTGAAGCATGTGCTGGTCCTGGGCGCCGGGTCCCTGGCCCGGAAGTATCTGGGCGAGATATCCTCCGACAGGGCCCTTGGCTATGACACCATCGGATATGTGTCCGAAAGCGGCGGGCTGGAAAAGCTGCGCTGGCTGGGTGACTTTGAAAAGCTGCCGGAGCTGCTGGAGAAGACCCGGCCGGACGAGGTGGTGGCGGCGCTGGAGCCGGAGGACGTGTCCAGGACCCCGGATATCATCGCCGCCTGCGAGGACGCGGGGGTGCGCCTTTCCATCATCCCCTTCTTCGCCGGCTATACCCGCTCCACCCCTCAGATGGATGACCTGAACGGTATCCCCCTCATGAACATCCGCCACATCCCCCTGGACAGCTGGACCAACGCCTTCTTGAAGCGGTCCATGGATATCGCGGGTTCGGCGGCGGCGCTCATCGTGCTCAGCCCTGTGATGGCCCTCTGCGCCGTGGGCGTGAAGCTGTCCTCCCCCGGTCCCGTCATCTTTCGTCAGCAGCGTGTGGGCCGGGGCAAAAAGCTGTTCTGGATGTACAAATTCCGCTCAATGCGGGTGAACGACGAGGCTTCCACCGCTTGGAGCGAGTCAAAGGACAGCCGCCGCACCCCCTTCGGGGCCTTCATGCGCAAGTGCTCCCTGGACGAGCTGCCCCAGCTGTGGAACGTGCTGAAGGGGGACATGAGCCTGGTGGGTCCCCGGCCCGAGCTCCCCTATTTCGTAAAGCAGTTCCGATCGGAGGTGCCCATGTACATGGTCAAGCACCAGGTCCGCCCGGGCATGACCGGCTGGGCCCAGGTCCACGACCTGCGGGGGGACACCTCCATCCGGCAGCGGATCGAGCACGATATCTATTACATCGAGCACTGGAGCCTCTGGTTCGACATACAGATATTGCTGATGACGGTGTTCGGCGGGAAGTTCATCAACAAGGAAGACGTCACAAGGGAGAAGGTGGGACAGTGAAGAAGGCTCGCAGCGCGCTCTTCACAGCCTCCGCCTTTTCCCATATCCGCCGGTTCCACCTGCCCTACCTACGCTGGTTCCGGAACAGGGGCTGGCAGGTGGACGTGGCCTGCGGCGGCACGCTGGAGGATATCCCCGAGGCGGACAGGGTCATAGCCCTGCCCCTGGAAAAGCGGATGGCCGCCCCCGGCAATTTTCGGGCCGCCGCCCTCCTGCGCCGGGAGATAAAGGAACACCGCTACGACCTCATCTCCACTCATACCTCCCTGGCCGCCTTCTTCACGCGCCTGGCCGTGACGGGCATGAAGGACCGTCCAAAGCTTGCGAACACCGTACACGGGTACCTCTTCGACGATAAAAGCCCCGCCGCGAAGCGGGCGGTGCTGCTGGGGGCGGAAAGGCTCACCGCGAGGCAGACCGACCTGGTGCTCACCATGAATCAATGGGACTATGATTTGGCCCGGTCAAAGCGTCTGGGCGCCCGGGTGGCTCGCATTCCCGGCATGGGAGTGGATTTCTCCCCGCTGGATAATGCTGCCCCCAACGCCGGCCGGGAAAAGCGGGCAGCCTGGAATATCGCCCCGGACGCCTTTCTCATGATCTACCCGGCGGAATTCTCCCCCCGGAAGAGCCAGGAGGTGCTGATACGGGCCATGGCGGACCTGCCGGAGCGGGCGGTGCTGGCCCTGCCCGGCAGCGGGGCGCTTTTGGATGACTGCAAGACCCTGGCCGCCAAACTGGGGCTGGAAAAGCGGGTGCTGTTCCCCGGCGAGGCGGGGGATGTGGCGGCCTGGTACGCCGCGGCGGACGCCGCCGTACCCGCCAGCCGCAGCGAGGGCCTGCCCTTCAACGTGATGGAGGCCATGCACATGGCTCTGCCCATCGTGGCCAGCGCCGTGAAGGGCCACACGGACCTCATAGAGGACGGCCGCACCGGCCTTCTCTATCCCTACGGGGATAAAGCGGCCTTTTCCACCGCCGTGAGAAGACTCATGGAGGACAAGGCTCTGTGCTCCGCCCTGGGCCGGGCCGCCAAAGAGGCCGCCGCCCCCTACGCCCTGGACTGGGTGATGCCCCAGGTCACCGCCCAGCTGGAAACGCTGATGGAGGGATAAGCGGGGCTTGCGCGCCGCCTCCCGCCGTGATATTATCAACAGGTCAAACCCAATGGAAAGGATGATGTGACTATGTGCAAAAAACTGATCGCTCTTTTGATGGCGCTTGCTGTGCTGCTGACCCTCGCGGGGACAGCCCTCGCGGCGGAGGGGCAGAGTACCTCCCCCGACGACGCCAGCGGGTTCGTGTCCCTGGCTGAGGCGGCGCCGGACGTGATCCTGGAGATACGCTACTACTCCACCTATAACTTCGTGGGCGAGCGGGTGGACGGCTACGAGGAGCCCTGCGCCCTCATGACAAAGGAGGCCGCCGAGGCGCTCAACGCCGCCGCCGCGGAGGCGGAGGAGCAGGGCTACCGCCTGAAGGTATACGACGCCTACCGGCCCCAGATGGCCGTGGACCACTTCGTCCGCTGGGCGGAGGACGTGGACGACACCGCCATGAAGCCCTACTTCTACCCGGAGCTGGACAAGTCCGTGCTCTTTGACCAGGGCTATATCGACGCCAAGTCCGGCCACAGCCGGGGCAGCACCATCGACCTGACCCTCTTCGACATGGACACCGGCAAGGAAGTGGACATGGGCGGCACCTTCGATTACTTCGGGGAACTGTCCCACCCGGACTATGTGGGGGACCTGACCGAGGAGCAGATCGAAAACCGCAACACCCTGCGGGACATCATGGTGGACAACGGCTTCAAGCCCCTGGACACCGAGTGGTGGCACTTCACCCTGGTGGATGAGCCCTACCCGGACACCTACTTCACCTTCCCCGTCACCGAGGACTCTCTCGGCTGACTGAAAAAGAGCATAAAAAAACGCACATCTTCAAACGAAGATGTGCGTTTTTTTGTGTCTCAGCCGCCGATCCACCGATCCGCCGCAGGATCGTAGTCGCCCAGCTTCTCAGACCATGTGCACTTGCCCTCGGAGCCGGACTTCGTGCTGAACCAGCACTCGCCGTACTCACCGCCGACCCACTGCCAGCCGGTGAGCATCCTGCCGGTCTCGCCGTTGTCATCGGTAGGCTGCAGGAAGTACCAACCATGGCCGCCGTGCAGATCGTCCAGGTACTGCATGCCCGTCAGCATCCTTCCGTCGGGGCCCACATAGTACCAGCTGCCATCCCAGCGGGAAGCGCCGTCGACCTTGCCGACCCAGTAGTTTGCAACCGGCTCGTTGTTCTTGTAAAAGTACCAATCGCCGGTGTCGTTGTCATAGCTCCAGCCTGTGCCGGACTCGGGCGGCTCAGGGATGCCGCCGCCCGCCGGGGCCTTCACGGTGAAGGATATCTTCTCCGCCGTCGGGTCCAGGTTCAGCTTAACATAGAAGTCGCCCTCCTCCACGCTCAGGATGCCCTCTCCGGGGATGATATAGTCCGCCTCGTGCAGCGAGTCGGAATGGCTCTGAACGTACAAATAAGTGTCCACGATCATCTGCACGGGATGGGTCTCGGGCTCAAAGGCCACATCCTGCCGGGGGGTATAGCCTGTCAGATACAGGTCCCAGCCGCCGGGATTGTCCACGGTCACCTCCACCCAGTGGGCCGACGGGGTATAGGGCACTGTCCTGAGGCCCACATCGCCGTTTTTCAGCGGATAGAGGTACCACCAGTCATATATCTCGCTGCCGGGCTCGCCGTAGGACGCATCCGTCCACACCATGTCATAGGCCGGGTCGTAGTCGAACGACACGTCGCTCCGGGAAAGGAGCCACCCGCCTTCCGGGGGGATGACGTCGCCGGGGGTGAGGATGGGGCCCCTGTCGCTGTCGTAGGGGTCCGCCGCCAGCAGCACGTCCGGGTCATCAACGGAGAGGACAGCCGAGGTTATCTTATCCACCCGGACTGTTATGCTGCCCGCGCCGTTTTCCACCGCCGCGTCCGCGTTGATATGGTAGTGGAGGGAGAACTCCCCGTCCACCTCGTTGAGCGCGCCCCAGGCCACCACCGCGTTGTCGTCCTCCGACACCACGGTATAGCCTATCTGGACGTACAGGTCCACAAAGTGCTCGTCCACGCTGGTCCATATGTGCTCAGGCTTATCGAGCAGCGCGTCCGTCTCGCCGGTATAGTTGATCATGACGGCGCCCATGGAAAACTCCAGCACGCCGTCCTGGCTGTGGAGGGTGTACTTGCCGCCGCCCAGGTCCTCCGCCGTGCCTGTGGTCATCACGGGCTTCACGCCCTCCGCCTCGCTCAGGTCCAGTGTGAGGCCGTCGGCGTCCTCCAGCACGAAGAACGTCCACGCATCCTCCGCCTGGTCGCCGGAGTTGGAGACGTCCGCGCAGTCAATAAGCTCCCAGTTGAAGTCGCTGTATGTATGGGCGGTGACCTTCGTCCACATGGGCAGATCCGTGTTGGGGACCACGGTCACGGTGACCTCCGTCAGGGCGGGGTCGGTCACATCGAACAAATACCAACGATATACGGGCGTGTCCGGCGCAGAACTCTCGTCATACTCGTAGCCATCCCAGACCTCCACGCCCTCGCCGGAGAACCGCGCCTCGTATTCCGCCGGCAGCAGGATGCACCCCTCGCTGCCGTAGATCAAGCCCCCGTTCGTATTGGGAAGCACATATTTATTGTCCACATCCAGCGGGTCGGAGGGCAGAAGCACGTCCTCCCCCTCCACCTTCAGCACGGGCGTGGCCATCACGACGGCCTTCAAAAGGCCGTTCTCGTCCCCCCGCGCCTCATAGCGCACACTGCCGGACCCGTCCTGGTTCTTGTAATGGTTCTCGGCGTCCTGGCACGCCAGCAGGATAAAGCTGTACCGGCCGTCGGCGTCGTCTCCGGTGAAGCTGAGGGAATGCGTGCAGTATTTTTCAAACGCCCCTTCCGGAGAGAAGCTGGGCCACTCCAGCACCTTGCCGGTCCAGTCCCCGGTGCCCGAGGCAGAGACACTGCCGGTCTGGGCCGTGAGCTGCCAGGCCGCGCCGGGGGCGTCGGTGATCTCCACCGTGACCCACCGGGCAAGCTGGTCCACCTTCACCACCTCGATGGCGAGATCGGCCCCCCACAGGGTCTCGTCCCCCGTTACGTTCCACTTCTGGTATATGTCGCCGCCCCGCTCCCGATAGACCCAGGCGGCGGTATACGCGGCGTGCTCCATTTTAAGCCTGTAGCCGTTTTTCAGCCGCACCAGACCGGTGCCGAAGGGGATGTAGCTGCCCTCGTCCAGGCTCCCCTTCTCCACGATCAGGCCCTCCACGGCGCCGGAAAAGCGCACCTGGGGCGCGTCCAGGGTAATGGTGACGGCCGTGCAGCCGGTCACGTCGATGGCGCCGTCCAGCACGCCCACGGTGCCGTCGCCCTCCGCCAGGATGCCGTAAATGGCGCCCTCGGGGACGGCATAGCTCAGCTTCTCCCCGGCCACGCTCACCGTGCCGGTCCAGTCCCCGGCGCCGGCGTCATAGGTCACATTGTCCGCGCCCAGAAGGGTCAGTTCCAGGCCCGTGGGGTTCACCACCGTCACGGCCAGCTCCCGGACTTCGCCCGTGGGCGCTTCCGTGGTTTCGGGCTCTTCCGTAGTCTCCGGCTCTTCCGTAGCCTCGGGCTCATCGGTAGCCTCCGGCTCATCCGTGGCTTCCGGCTCATCGGTAGCCTCCGGCTCATCCGTAGTCTCCGGCTCATCGGTAGCCTCCGGCTCGTCTGTAGCCTCGGGCTCATCCGTAGCCTCGGGCTCTTCCGTTGCCTCGGGCTCCGCCGTTTCCACAGGGGCCGCTGTTGCTTCGGGCTCCGCCGTGTTCTCCGGCTCGTCCGCGGCAAAGGCGCCGGCGCCCAGCACAGAGAACACCATCACCATAGCCAGCAGTATGGCCAGCAGCCGTTTTTTCATTTTTACTCCTCCTCTTTGAAAAATCTGCGCAGCCGCAGCCGGTGTATATACACCGGCTGCGGTCCATCGTATTATTTATTGCTCTTTACGCCGGCGCAGGACCACCGCCGTCAGGGCCGCGCCGCAGCCCAGCAGCATCAGCGCCCAGGGGGCCAGTGCCGTCTCATCCCCGGTCTTGGGGCTGGTGCTGCCGGGGGCCGCCGTACTGCCCGCCGCGGGGGCGGCCGTCGCGGTCGGGACCGCCGTGGGCGCTGCCGTCGCCGTGGGGACGGGCGTGGCTGTAGGCTCTGCCGTCGCCGTGGGTTCCGGCGTGGCCGTGGGTCCCGGCGTGGGGGTGGGCGTCGTTCCGCCCGCGGGGGCCTTCACGGTGAAGGATATCTTCTCCGCCGTCGGGTCCAGGATCAGCTTGAGATAGTAGGAGTGTTCCTCCACGCTCTGGATACCCACCAGATCGGTGATGTCAGCCGCCTTGCGCAGGGAACCCGCCGTGTTCTCGATATACAAATAGTCCGACGCGACTATCGATGTTTTATAGGTGTCGGAATTGAACGTCTCCATCCAGTTCTCGTCGTCATAGGCGCTGAGGATCAGATCCCGGCAGCCGGGGTTGCTGATGGTCACCTCCACCCAGCGGGCCGGCGTGCTTTCCGTCTCCAGCGTGACGTTCACCACGCCGTCCTTCAGGGGATAGACATACACCCAGTCGTATATCTCGCTGCCGGGCTCTCCATAGGCCGCGGCCCGCCATTTATAGGCGTACTCGTTGTTGTCGCCGCTGAACCACCAGCTGCTGTCGATGAGAAGCCAGCCGCCCTCCGGCGGGATGACGTCCCCATCGGTGAGGATGGGGCCCCGGTCGCTGTTATAGGGGTCCGCCGCCAGCAGCGCCTCCGGCACATTCACCGAGAGAGTGGCGGAAGTGAGCTTTTCAATGCGCACCGTTACGCTGTCCAGGCCCTTTTCCGCCGCCGCGTCCGCATTCACGTGGTAGTGGAGCATATCCGACCCGTCGTCGTTCTCGTCGAGATATCCCACGGTCACAACAGTGTTTTCATCCGCAGGCACCACGGTGTAGCCCGGCTTGACGTATACGCGGAAGTAGAGTTCACCGCTCTTGTCCATCACGTACTCGGAGGCCTTGAGGAGCCCCTCCGTCTCACCGGTGACGTTGACCTTGATGGCGCTGGGCGCCAGGGTGAACTCGATGACGCCGTTCTCGCTGTGGATATTGTACTTGCCGCCGCCCAGGTCCGTGGCCGTGCCGGTCGTCACCACAGGCGTTATGCCCTCCGGAGCCTGGCTCAGGTCCAGGGTGACGCCGCTGGCATCCTCCGCTGCGTAGAATATCCACTCGTCGTCGGCAGTGTCGTCATAGTGGTAATTGTGGGCGCAGTCGGTCAGCCTCCAGTAGAAATCGCTGTATGTATGGGCGATGACCTTCGTCCAGGCGGGCGGGTCCGGGTTGGGGGACACGGTCGCGGTGACCTCCGTCAGGGAGGGGTCGGTGACAGCGAAGCTGTAATGATGATAGATGGGCGTATCCGGCTCATAGCGATTGTCGTACCGGTAGTATTCCCAGACATCCACACCCGCGCCGGGGAACTGCACCGTATACTCCGCCGGCACCAGGATATAGCCACCGCCGCCGTAGATCGGGCCGCCGGCCGTGTTGGGCGCCACATATTCACCGTCCACGTCCAGGGGGTTGGAGGACAGAAGCACATCCTCTCCCTCCACCTTCAGCACGGGCGTGGTCCCCACGGCGAACTTCAAAAGGCCGCTTTCGTCCCCCCGCAGCCTATAGTACGTGTTATGGGGCTCGCCTCTGGACACATATCCCTGCTTCTGCTGATACGCCTGCAGGATGAAGCTGTACCGGCCGTCGGCGTTATCGGTGAGTCTGATGGTGAATTCGCTGTATTGGTCAAACGCCCCGCTGTCGGTGAACACGGGCCACTCCAGCGCCGTGCCGGTCCAGTCGCCGCTGCCCGAGGCCACCTCGTTTTCCTCCCGGTCCTCAATCTTCCAGGCCGTGCCGGGGGCGTCGGTGATCTCGATTGTGATCCACCGGGCAAGCTGGTCTACCTTCACCACCTCAATGGTCAGGTCATCCCAGCCCAGGGCGTCGTCCCGCTCCACGGTCCAGATCTGATATATCTCGCCGCCCAGGGCGTCATAGGCCCAGGCGTTGGTGAACACGGTGTTCTCCATGCTCAGCCGGTAGCCGTTTTTGAGGGTCACCGTGCCGGCGCCGAAGGGAATGTAGCTGCCCTCTTCAAGGCTCCCCTCCGCCGCGATCAGGCCCTCCGCAGCGCCGGTGAAGTGCACCTGGGGCGCGGTCACGGTGACGGTCACGGACGTGCAGCCGGTCACATCTATGTATTCGTCCAGCACGCCAACGACGCCGTCGCCCTCCGCCGAGAGGCCGCAATAGGCGCCCTCCGGGAGGGTATAGCCCAGCTTCTCCCCGGCCACGCTCACCGTGCCGGTCCAGTCGCCGGCGCCGGCGTCATAGGTCTTGTCCTCCGCGCCCAGAAGAGTCAGGGCCAGACCCGTGGGGTTCACCACCGTCACGGCCAGGTCCCGGACCTCATCCGCGGGCGCTTCCGTGGTCTCGGGTTCGTCCGTAGTTTCCGGCTCCTCCGTGGCTTCGGGGTCTGCCGTAGTCTCGGGCTCCTCCGTGGCCTCGGGGTCTGCCGTAGTCTCGGGCTCCTCCGTGGCCTCGGGGTCTGCCGTAGTTTCCGGTTCCTCCGTGGCTTCGGGGTCTGCCGTGGCCTCGGGCTCGTCCGTAGCTGCCGGCTCGTTCGTAGCCTCGGGCCCTGCCGTGGCTTCGGCCTCTGTAGTCGTCTCAGGCACCGCCGTATCCTCCGGCTCCGCCGCGGCCAAGGCGCCGCCGCCGGCCACCGAGAACACCATCACCGCAATCAGCAGCATGGCAAGCAGCTGTTTTTTCATATTCCTTCCTCCTCTTTACGCGCGGGAACGTCCCGCAGGGTATTACTTTTTTGCTTTTTTGATATCGGCGATGCAGTTTCTGCAAAGGAGCCTGGCCTGGCCCTGCTTCTCATACAGATAGGGCATGACCTGTGTCTTATTATGGCACTCGTCGCAGATGCCGGTCACGTAAAATCCGCCGGACACGGCCTCCAGCGCCTCGTCGGCCAGCTCTTTGTTCTCACTCATAGTCTTATCCTCCTTGATAACCATCCCGCCGCACATGGACCACTTTAAACAGATCGCCAGCCGGACGAACCCAAAACGCATTCCCAATGCTTCCCGCACCCGGGACAGTACGCGTCCTCGGCGCTGCCCACTATCATGGTCACGCCGCAGATGCAGGTGAGTTTGCCATCAGCCGAATACCTGATGAAGGCGGAGTAATCACCCTGCCCGCCGACCACGGCGTCCAGGACGTCGTCGGTCAGTTCCTTTTTCCCGCTCATGGTCTTTCCTCCTTCATGGCCGCCATGCCGCCCGCGCGTCACTATTTTGACGTTACCTCCCACCAGTAGGGAGGCTCGTATTGCCAATGGTACCCGCACCCGCACACCGCGGTCGCGGCGCCGCCCCCGTTTATGGTCGTACCGCATTTGGGGCAGGTGAACCCCTCATCTTCATTCACAAAGACCCTGAAGCCTACCGTGATGGCGTGACCCAAGCCGCCCGTCACGGCGTCCAGGTTTTCGTCGGACAATTCCGCGGGGGGGGGTAATATTCTCTCTTTCTCGTTCATGGAAAATACCTCCGGTCGTTATTCATCTATCCCTTTATACGTTTTGACCGGGCAAAAGGGCCAGGGAATTTTATCACGCGCCCTCCCCGGCGCTGTCCGTGTCCAGCCGCTGGCGGGACACCAGCTCCGCGAAGAAGCCGTTCGCGGCGATGAGCTCGTCGTAGGTGCCGTCCTCCACGATGCGGCCGCCGTCCAGGACGATGATGCGGTCGCAGTGGCGGATGGTGCTCAGGCGGTGGGCGATGACGATACGGGTGCATTTCAGCTTATCCAGGGACTCGGACACGATGCGCTGGGTGATGTTGTCCAGGGCGGAGGTGGCCTCGTCGAACATGAGGATGCGGGGCTTGGGGGCGATGGCCCGGGCGATCAGCAGCCGCTGGCGCTGGCCGCCGGAGATGCCGCCGCTGCCCTCGGATATCATGGTGTTCATGCCCATGGGCATGCGCCGGATGTCGTCGGCGATGCCCGCCATCTCCGCCGCCTCCCAGGCGTCGTCCAGGGTCAGCCACGGCGCGGAGATGGTGATATTGGAATAGATGTCCCCCTGGAACAGCTTCCCGTCCTGCATCACCACGCCCATGCGCCGGCGCAGGCTCTTCAGGTCCAGACCGGACATGTCCCGGCCGTCGTAGTAGATAGCGCCCTTCTGGGGCGTCTCGAAGCCCAGCAGCAGACGCATGAGGGTGCTCTTGCCGCAGCCGGTCTTGCCCACGATGGCCACGTACTGGCCCGGGCGGATCTTGAGGCTCATATCGTCCACCACGTTGGGCGTATCCTCGCCGTAGCGGAAGGAGACGTTGTTCAGCTCGATGCCGCCGGACAGCCGCTCCACCACCTGCTTGTCGGTGCCGATCTCCGGCTCCGTCTCCAGGATGGGTTTCGCCATATTGAGGATGGGGATGATCTGGCCCACCATGGCGGCGATGCCCGCGAGGGAGGTGAAGGCCGCGGTGATCATAGCGTAGGCGGAGTTGAAAGCGTAGTATTCCGCCGCGGACACGCCGCTTTTCACCGCGATGGCGTACATAACCAGCGTCCCGGTCAGGGAGATGGCCAGGCTGATGACGCTGTTTATTTTCAGAAACATGGGCGGGTCATAGGCCAGCTTTGCCCCGGCGGCGAACTGCTCGCTCCACTTGGCGAAGGCCCGCTTCTCCGCGCCGGAGAGCTTGATCTTCTGCACGCCGCTGATGAGGGCGTAGGAAAGGCCGCTCTCCCGGGCGCTCTGCTCCATGAGCTGCTGGGTGACGGACATCTGCCGGAAGGCGGTGAGCACGGAGAACACCGTGGTCACCAGCACGATGATCATCGCCGGCGCCACCAATGACGGCGCGAAGGCGAAGATCTGGCTGATCTGCAGAAGGGAGAACAGGCTCGTAAGGCCCACCGACGCCACCGAGGACACCAGGAGGCTCGACAGCGTCTTGATGTTCATGACGCGGCTCGCCATCTCGCCGGTGCTGAATCTCTTGAAGAAATTGGCCGGCAATGCGAACAGGCGCATCATGCTGGCGGCCTCCACGGACACCGACACCTTCGTGTTCATCCGGCTGGTCAGCATCTGCTTCGCCACCTCCAAGAGCTTGGAGGCGATGCTCACCAGCAGCATGAAGCTCACCAGCGCCGCCAGCACCCGCACGCTGCCGCTGGCCGTCACGGAGGAGAAGAGGATGTTGTTGAGCCGCGGCAGCAGCAGTCCCACCAGGGACACCGCCAGCGCGGACAGGGCGAAGAATATCCGGTCCGCCCAGGAGGTGCAGCCGCCTATGTACCGCATCAGGCCGGGGATGCCGATCTTCCCCTGGGGGAAGGGGCGGTAAAAGGCGATGGCCTCGGGCTTGAAGAGCTTTTCCGCCTCATGGTTCACCCGCCGGCGCTTGCCGGCGGCGGTATCGAAGAAGGTATAGCCGGAAAGGCCCGCGGGGATGAGGGCCGTGGGGGCGCCGTCCTCCCGCCGGAAGGCCAGCATGGCGCCGATGGCGTCCCTGTGCCACCCCTCCTCCAGGGTCACCGTCCGGCGCATGATGCCATACGGACGCAGGAGAAATTCCAGCTGCTCGTTGAAGTCCTTCACCGAGTCCGGCACCCGCCGGCTCTTGGCGTGATAGAACTTCAGTATCTCCTCCACGGCGCTGCGCGCCTGGCGGGCGCTGTCGGAGGAGGCCACAGGCCGGCCCAGCACCGCCCCGGCGATGGAGGCGAAGCCCTCCTCGAAGGCCTGCTGGTCCTGGCGCTTGCGTTCGCGTATTTGTTCGTCAAACCAACCCATAGCGCCCTCCCTCAGTCATTGGACACCAGACGGGTGTAGTACCCGCCCTTGGCGTACAGCTCGTCGTGTGTGCCCCGCTCCACCACCTTGCCCTGGTCCAGGACGATGATCTCGTCGCAGTCCCGGATGGTGGAGAGCCGGTGGGCCACCACGATGCAGGTGATGCCCCGGTTCTTGATGGAGTTGACCACCTCGAACTCCGTCTTGGCGTCCAAGGCTGAGGTGGCCTCGTCCAGGATGATGATGGTGGGGTCCTGGGCCAGGACGCGGGCAATCTCCATGCGCTGGCGCTGGCCGCCGGAGAAGTCCCGGCCGCCCTCGGTCAGCATGTGCTCGTAGCCGCCCTCCCGCTGGACGATGTCGCTGTGTATCCCCGCGTCCCGGGCAGCCAAAATCATCTCAAAGTCCTCGATGGACTTATCCCACATCTTTATATTGTTGGCGATGGTGTCCTCGAAGAGGATGATGTCCTGGTCCACCACGGCGAGAGACCCGGTGAACACGTTGCGGTCTATCTCTTTTATGGGCTTTCCGTCGAAGAGTATCTCCCCGCTCCAGGGCTGATAGAGCCCGGATATGAGCTTGGAAAGGGTGCTCTTGCCGCAGCCGGAGCCGCCCACGAAGGCCACCCGGCTGCCCGGTTTCAAGGTCAGGTTAAAGTCCTCGATAAGGGGGTCCGCCAGCTTGGAGTAGCCGAAGGTGACGTGCTTCATCTCAAGCTGGCCGGAGAGCTTGTCGTAGCTGTCTATCTCCGGGGCGTCGGTCATGTTCACGTCGTTGGGGTACTCCATCACGTCCTCCACCCGCTCCATCTCCGAGCGCATCTCCTGGATGGTCTGCCCGGCGCTGATCAATGTGGTGGCGGGGGCGGTGAAGCTCATGAGGAAGCCCTGGAAGGCCATGACCATACCGATGGTGAACTGTCCCTGCATGACGAACAGCACGCCCAGGAACAGTATCACCATATCGGTGAGGACGCTGACCACCGTGGGGATGAGCCCCAGATAGGCGTCCATCTTCTCAAAGCGGGTCTGCTGGGTGTTGACGCTGGCCTGATAGCCCGCCCAGCGCTCAAAATAGCCGTTCTCCGCGCCGGCGGCCTTGATGGTCTCGATCATCTCGATGGCAGCCATAGTGCTGGCGGCGAGCTTGCCGGAGTCGCGCATCTGCACGCGCATGACGTTCACGCGCCTTTTGGAGATGAACCGGCTCACGCCCAGGTTGATGATCACCGAGGCCAGGCCCACCAATGTGAGTATCCAGGAATAGCGGAGCATGACCACCAGGTAGAACACCATCATGAGGGCGTTCAGCACCAAGGGGCCCAGGGTGTTCACCAGCTCCTGGGCGATGGAGGCGTTGGTGGTCTGGCGCTGCTGGATGTCGCCGGCCATGCGCTGGGAGAAAAACTCCATGGGCATGTGCAGCACCTTCCACAGGAACGTGGCCGCGCCCACTGAGGCCAGCTTTCCCGTGATGCGCAGCGACCACGCCGCCTGTATCCAGGCCACGCTGAGCTGCAAAATGCTCACCCCGGCCAGGGCCAGCAAAAACGGCCACAGCCACTCCGGGTTCTGGCCCGTCAGCAGACGGTCCATGAATATCCGGGAGAAGGCCGGGCTGATGACGCCGAACAGGGAGCTTATGAGAGTGGTGACCGCCACGAACACCAGCGCCGCGCCCGCGCCCTCCAGGCGCTTTTTGGCGTAGCGGGCCATGCTCTTGGGGCTGCCGCCGGGCTCGAAGCCCTCCCCCGGCTCGAACATCAGGCATATGCCGGTGAAGGAGCTGTCGAAGGTCTCCATGCTCACGGGCACCGTGCCCCGGGCCGGGTCGTTCAATATGGCCTTGCCGCCCTTGAACCCGTCCAGCACCACGAAGTGGTTGAAGTTCCAGTGGATGATGCAGGGGAAGGTGCCGTTCTCCTTCAGGTCCTCCGGCTCAAAGCGGTAGGCCCGGGCTATGAGACCATAGCTCCGGGCTGCTTTCAGCACATTTTTGGCGTTGGAGCCGTCCCGGCTCACGCCGCAGTCGGCGCGCACCTGCTCCAGGGGCACCCACTTTCCGTAATAGGCCAGCACCATGGTAAGGCTGGCGGCGCCGCACTCCAGCGCCTCCATCTGCATGACCACGGGCACCTTGGCCACGCCCTTCGTCACGGGCGATTTGATCTGCTGCTTCTTCATGGGCTCAGTTCAGGAGGAAGGATATGGGGGAGACGCTGTCCACCACGATCTTCGCCTCGTACACGCCCTCGTCCAGGTCCGCGTCCACCGCCACGGGGTAGACCCACTGGCCCTGGGTGAGGCCGCTTATGTGCAGCACATAGGCGTCGAAGCCCTCGTCCACCGTCACGGGGCGCGCCGCCGCCGTGCCAAGGACATAGTCCTGGCCATCGATGCGCACCGCGGCGTCAGACGGGATGGCATCCATCTCCTCCTCGGGTATGTACAGCACCGTGCCCTCCGGCCCGGCCACCGCCGCCGCGGCCACGGTGGTCTCCAGCCGGCCCGCCACGGACCAGATGAGAAGCCCCGCCAAAAGGGCGATGACCGCGGCCAGCACCAGCCACACCCCAGGGCTCGTCACCCGGATGTAGTCGTTCATCTGCTCCGGGCTGGACACCTTGTCCAGGCTCTTTTGACGAAACAGCCCGCTATCCATATCAGTTCCCCCCTGCAAAGATCTTAACGCGCCCCCGGGGCGGTCAGAATGTCACGTTGTCCACGTCGATGCGGTCCAGAAGGGCCGCGATCTGCTTCCGGCAGTTGGCAATGACGGCCTGGCCTCTCTCGGTATCCCGGTCCCGGCGAAGGGTCCGGCGCAGCAGCCGGGCGTAGCCGATGAGGCGGGCCTTGTCAGCAAAGGCGTCCAGCACGGCCTCGTCATCCGTGCCGAAATAGAGCTTTAAGGTCTTATCCCATATGGCCGCGCCCGTCTCGAAGGGGATGCCCAAAAACCGCTGTATCTCCTCATGGTCCACCTCGCCGAAGCCCTGATAGGCCAGGTAAATGGACGCAAACTCGAACACGGGGTGTCCCATGCACAGGGTGTCCATGTCGATGAGAAGCGCCTCGCCGTTTTGCATCATGACGTTTTTGATGTGGTAGTCGCCATGGAGCATGTGGTTATCCTCCGGCACGGCCTGGATGAACCGGATGAGCTTGTCGCTCTGGTCCGCCGGCAGCCAGTCCTTCAACCACTTAGCCCAGCCCAGGGCCACGGCCTTCATGTCGGGTATCTCCCCGGGCTTCAGCTCGGTGCCGTGAATGGTCTTTAAAAGGTCCACATAGACCTTGACATACTCGTCCAGCTTTTCCGGCTCCGCGGCGATGAGCTTGGCCAGGCTCTTGGCGTTCAGAAGCTCGAACACAGAGCCGTAGCCCTCCCCCACCCGCACCACGTCGTAGGGGATGGCGGTGGGCACGCCCAGCACGAAGGCCCGCCGGGCCAGCTCCCGCTCCCGCTGGATGTCCGGCAGGCTGTCGGGATTCAAGTACACCTTGATGATGGTGTCCGGGTCCAGGCGGTATACCTCGCCGTTGGCGCCCCGGCCGATGACCTCGCAGCCCTCCACGCTCAGGCGGCGGTAGGCCTTTTCCACCGGGAGCATCTCGGTGAAGCCGGTCATGTCCAGGACCTCGTATACCTCTGAAGAAACGTTCACGATCTTCAGCTCCGGCCGCTCCTTCCGCATCCGCAGGATGATGCGAAGGCCGGCGCTGGATATGTACTGGAGACGGTCGAAGTCCAGCATAACGGCCGCCTCCGGGTGCTCAGCCCGCAGGGCGTTCAGCTCCTGCTCCGCCTGGGCGGCGTTGCTGGAGTCCACCTTTCCTATCAGCAAAAGGCGCAGTATCCCCTCACTCAGTTTGCTCTCTGCGATAGACATGCCGGCCCTTACTCCTCGATGGTCAGGATATCCGCGAAGCCGGTGACGTCGAAGATCTCCATGATGGTCTCGTTGACGTTTTTGATGACCATGGTGCCCTGCTTGTTCATCACCTTCTGGGCACTCAAAAGCACGCGCAGGCCGGCGGAGGACAGGTACTCCAGCTTCTCAAAGTCCAGCGCCAGCTCCGTGACGCCCTCCACGCTCTGCTTCAGCTCCGCCTCCAGCTGGGGGGCGGTGGTGGTGTCCAGCCGGCCCTCCAGGGCCAGGTCCAGATGGGTCCCGTTCTGATTCTTCGTGATGGTCATGATATATTCCTCCCTGATATTTTGTTCCTCATGTATTTTTTGTTTCTCCGGTCCGTCTCCGGGCCGGTTTTTCACATCGTCACCATGTCGGCGTAGCCCGTCTGGGTCAGGATGTCCCGGACCGTCTCATTGGCCCCGGACAGGGCCACATGGCCGGGCTGCACCGCCTTGATCATCATCAGCAGCACCCGCAGGCCCGCCGAGGAGATGTAGGCAAGCTCCGACATATCCACCTGCACGTCGGTAAGCTCCATGGCCGCCGCGGCCTTTTCATAGGCGGCCAGGAACTCCGGCGCGCTGATGGAGTCCACCCGGCCTTTCAGCACCACGTCCATGACCCCGCCCCGGGCCTTGATGGACACGCCGAAGCCGTCGCCGCCCGCGTCCGCCAGGGGCACGGCGTCCCCGTCCGTGGTGATGGTCCAGAGGCTTATATGCTCCATGGCCTGGCGGGCAAGCTCCGTCCGCTCGGGGTCCAGGCTCCCCAGCCTCGGCATCCGCTCCGCCACGGGCGTGAGCTCCGCCTTAAGACCGTGGGCGCGGAGCGTATCCATCGCCGCTTCCAGCTGCCCCGGGGCGCCCTTTACGAGCATCACGTTTCCGAATTTCACGTCCGCCGCACCGCTGAAGGTCTTGCTGGAGGCGTTCAGGGTGGACTGGGCTTTATCCCCAGCCATGGCCTTGAGGACCGCGCCCATGTCGGCGCTGCCGTCCAGGGCGTCCACCGTCGCCTTCGCTTTGTCCAGGTCGTTCATGACCACGATGGTCATGGACATGTACACGCGGCTGACCTCCGGGTCCTGGGTGATCCACACGCCGCCGAACTCCTCCAGGATGCGCCGGATGTTGTCCAGCAGTGCGGCCAGCTCCGAGTCGGTGAAGTACATCAAAAGCCCCTCGGTGGTGATGCACAGCGGCCCTTCAGCCCCCTCCAGCGCCGCCCGGAGGGAGGCGTAGTTGGTGGCGTCCACGCTGTGGTAGGCCACGTCCCGCTTCTCGCCCCGTTCGGCCAATATCTTCTCCACCAGCGGGCCCATCTCCTCCGCCACCGCGGGCAGGTCGCAGGCGATATAGCGCTTATCCGCGATGAAGTCCTCCAGGGCCCGGGGGGTGTAGCCGCAGGGCAGGTCCACGATGGTCTTGGCGCCGGTTGCCTGGATGAAGGCGTTCATGGAGCGGTAACGCAGCTCCAGCGTAGCCACATTGGACTGGCCCATGGCCTTTTTCTGCTCGTCGCTGTAGGTCATGCCCGCCAGGTCCAGGCCCAGCTTCTCCGCCATCAGGGCGGCGTCGGCGTGGCCAGCCTGGGCCAGCTGCAAGAGCGTGGCCTTAGCCGTGTTGAATACGGGATTGGTCCTCTCCCGCAGCTCCTGTTCGTTCTCCATAGGGATCTCTCCTTTCCCAGGGCACCGCCGCCTGCACAGTGCCGCTTCTATCATATCATATACTGATTTAAAATGCCAGACAAAAGCCAAAAAATGGCGGGCCGAGCGCGACAAAATTTTCCTCGGCCATCCGCCCATAGTTATACTATTGTACCACATTATATCGGTCCGGCGTGACCGCTTCAATAGAGAGGCCCTGACGTTTTCGCGGTCAGAGCTGATTTTTACGAAATCCACCGGGTGCGGCAAAGGCGCCTGCCGCATGGCAGGCGCCTCACTGTATCACAGCACGCCCCGGAAGCTGAATTTGAAGTCCAGGGGCTTTGACGTGTCGATGAGGAACTCCTCGTGCACCGGCGCGCCCCAGCTGTCGTCTCCGCCCACGCCCATCTGGGCCAGGGCGGCCCGAACCACTGTATAGTGCACCGGCGGCAGCTCACAGTCGTGGGCGGCGTTCTCCACCTCATGGGGGGTCCAGGGCAGGGCGGAGAAAGTCATGGAATCTCCCTCGAACCGCAGGCCCCGGCCTCTATAGTCCGTCACCTCCGCCCAGCGCACACCGGTCATGGCGCCGCACTCCTGGGGCAGCAGGTACCGGGCCATCCGGTCGGCCACCGAGCTTTTCCATATGCCCAGCTTCGCCCCCCGGCACCGGTCCGCGTAGGTCTCCTCCGGTCCCAGGCCGTACCACCGGACCCTGTCATAATCCGCGTCCAGCTTAAAGAGCATGCCGAACTCCGGCATGGCCCCCAGCCCCTCCGCCGGATCGTAATGGAGCGCTGCGTCCACCTTCCCGCAGGGATGCACTGTCCAGGTCACGGCACAGGCCGCCTGGGGCGCGGTGGGCAGGTCATAGATGTACCGGATGGACACGGAGCCATCGGGTTTTTCCTCGATAGCGGGCTCGTCCCCATGGGGGGCGGCGTAGAGGCTGGCCAGCTTCCACTGGCCGCACCGCTGGGGCATACGGTTGCCCCGGTCGTTGTCCGTGGGCGCCCGCCAGAAGCTGGGCATGGGCACAGTTTTGAGCATCTCTGTCCCGCCGAAGCGGTAGGAGGTGAGGCTCCCCGCATAGCTGAACAGCGCCTCGAACCCGTCCCCCTGCACGCCCAGGTTATAGGTCCCCCGGACCACCCGCAGGGGCCGGTATGTCTGCACTTCGGGCGCGGCCTCTATCTTATATACACCCTGGCCGAAGGCCACCTCATGGCCCCGCTCTGCCCAGAGGGTATCCTTCTTCAAGCGGAAGGACACAGTCACGGCGTACTCGCCGGGAACAGTCTGTATGGCAAAGGGCAGAGGATATTCCCGCTCCTCTCCCGGCGGTACGTCGGTGTCCAGGGCGGCATGGGCGATCTCCGCCCCGTCCCGGGCCAGCGTCACCACGCATTCATAGGCGCTGGTCGCGGTGAACAGGCTGCGGTTCACGACCGTGACAGACGCTTCCCCCACCTGGGCGAAGATGTCCTGGTAGTTATACTTTACCTCCTGCATCTTGGGAGAGACGGTCCCGTCGGCATAGACGATCCCGTCGCCGCTGAAATCCCCGTCGTGGGGCCGGTCGCCGAAGTCTCCGCCATAGCCGTAGATGGTATTTCCGTACCTGTCCTTCGTGCGTACCGCCTGGTCGATGTAGTCCCATATGAAGCCGCCCTGGAAGAGGGACTCCTCGTATGCATACTCTGTATATTTATGCATGGCGCCCAGGGAGTTGCCCATGGCATGGGCGTATTCGCACAGGATGAAGGGTTTGTCCCGGTGCTGAGAAAGAAATTCCCGCACCCCGGCCGCGGGGGTGTACATCTGGCTCTCCATGTCGGAGGAGTCGTTATAGCGCCTGTCATGGAATATCCCCTCGTAGTGGACGAGGCGGGTGTCGTCCAGGCGGTGGAAGAGCGCGCTCATATCGTGTATCACGCTGCCGCCGTAGGACTCGTTGCCCAGGCTCCATATGAGCACGCAGGGGTGGTTCTTGTCCCGCTGCCAGGTGCTGTTCACCCGGTCCAGGAGCATGTCCCGCCAGTCGGCCCTGTCACCGGGCAGGGCCTCCGCCACGGGCCTTCTGCCCCGCTCGATGATGTCCCATGTCCCGTGGGTCTCCATGTTGTTCTCGTCGATGACGTAAAGCCCCAGCTCATTGCACAGGTCATACAGCGCGCTTGTGTTGGGGTAGTGGCAGGTGCGCACGGCGTTGATGTTATTGCGCTTCATGGTGATAAGATCCCGGCGGATCTTCTCCTCCGGCACAGCCCGGCCCGTCTCGGCGCAGAAGTCGTGGCGGTTCACGCCCTTGAAGACGATGCGCCGGCCGTTGAGGCACATGACCCCGCCCTTCATCTCGAACCGACGGAAGCCCACCTTCTGGGGCACGACCTCCATCACTTCGCCCGCCGCCGTCATGGCGGTGAGAGTCAGCTCATAGAGATAAGGGGCCTCCGCGCTCCACTTATGGGGCGCCTTCACAGGGATGGAGAACGTCGCGGCGTCACCGCCGCCTGTCTGCTCCGCCTCGGCGATGAGGTTTGCGCCGTCTGTCAGCGTCAGATGCAGTTTCCACCCCGCGGCCGCCTCCACCTGCACGGCCACGTCCAGCGTTGCGTCTTTATACTCGTCGTCCAGCAGGGTCTTCACCCGGATGTCCCGGATATGGACCGGCGGCAGGGCGTAGAGATACACCTCCCGAAAGAGCCCGGAGAACCGAAAGAAGTCCTGGTCCTCCAGCCAGCTGCCCGCCGACCAGCGGTACACCCGGCAGGCCAGCTTGTTTTCGCCCTCCGTGAGATAGGGCGTCAGCTCAAATTCCGACGGTGTGAAGGAGTCGGAGGCAAAACCGATATAATGGCCGTTCAGCCACACCGCCACACAGCTCTCCGCCCCCTGGAAGGACACGAACACCCGCTTACCCTTCATCGGTTCCGGCAGATAGAAATACTTCACGTAGCAGGCCACGGGATTGAACTTCTCCGGTATCTGCCCGATCTCCACGGCCTCCCGGCCGTCCCAGGGGTACTGGACGTTCACGTACTGGGGCGCACCGTGGCCCTCCAGCTGGATATGGGCGGGCACGGGGATGTCCTCCCAGCCGGTGCAATCGTACTCCGCCCCCTCGAAGCCCGCGGGGACCTGGCCCTCGTTTTGGGCGCAGAAGAACTTCCAATATCCGTTCAGGCTCCGGCGGAGGCTGGTCTTGCCCAGCTCTTTCTCCGCCTCGGAGGCATATATGGCGTGGTCCGAGTGGGCCGGGACGCGGTTTTCCGCGAACCAGCTGGGGTCTTTCAGTTTATCGTAGTCAAAGCGCATAGCAGGCCGGGCCGGATGCGGCCCCCTCCTTGTGGTTTATATCAGTTGGTGATGAGCGCCTTTTTCCGCCAGGCGCCCCGGCGGTAGGCGATCCAGGTGAGCAGCGCGCCCACGGCCCAGGAGATGAAGAGGGAGCCGAAAAGCGCCTGGGGCTGGCCCTTGGGGAAGATCTCTGTGCGGGTGAGCCAGGCCATGCCGTAGGCGACGGGCACCCGCAGGACGATGGTGCTGACCATGGTGATCCACATGGGCGTGGCGGTATCCCCCGCGCCCCGCATGACGCCGCCCAGCACCTGGGTCACGGCCACGCAGATGTAGCCCACGGCCAGGATGCGCATCATGCGCACCGCCATGTCCATGAGTTCCGGGGTGTCGGTGAAGAGGGCGAACATATACCGGCCCGCAAAGAGCAATATGGCCGTGATGGTGGCGGAGGTCACGAGGGCCATGAGACCGCCCTGCTTCGTCCCCTGCTCCACCCGGTCCAGACGCCCCGCGCCCACGTTCTGGCCGGCGTAGACGCTCATGGCCTGGCCGAAGCTCATGTTGGGCATCATGGCGAAGCC
>CANRKN010000017.1 GCA_947631215.1 uncultured Oscillospiraceae bacterium
ACTCGGAGCGCAACTATACGCAATATCGTTGATTCAGATACACTTCTGATCCCTGTCTTAGGTCTCCTTGTCCTTTCTCTTAGACCTCTTTCTCCTTCACTTTTATACCGACTCAGCCACTTGTATCCTGTCTTACGACTAATCCCGTATATGCGACATATCTCAGACTTGTTTACTCCGGGCTCGATGAGTTTGTTGATGAATTCTCTTTTCATTTGGTTACTGTTCTTGATGTGCCATGCCATGAGTAAATCATGCCATTTTTGCTATCAAATGTGTAACCTATGTTTTGAAACTTTTCTGTTACCTATGTCGTGAGACTGGACCCTCCCTCTACCCCTCCTTCCGCAACTGCGCTTATTCTATCGCAGTCCCGCGTATTTTAACACCTCAAATTAACCGTTTACGATTTGGGAAGTGAGCGCGCTACGCGCGAGATTGCCGAGCCGGTGCGCAGAGAAACTTTCAAAACATTGCGAGCTGTCCATGGGAATGCATGAGGGATGGGTTAAATGAACCCAGAGAAGATTCTATTGGGACACGTGTGCGCGCCAGGGGAAAGCTACACGGCAACCGCATTGAAAAATGCAGTTGCCATTTACGATTTTAAGCCCCCGAGGGCTCGGAGTGGGATTGGACAAAAGCGCAGCTTTTGCCCCTTGGGGCGAGGAGGCAGTGCGGTGTCGACGAATCAATTCACGGATTACGTTCTATTGATATGGATCATTGAGCAGATTTTAAATACATCAGCGCAACGTGTCGCGCACGCATGAGGCGGCTTGCACCATGTTCTTGAGCGAGGCAATCGTCTCCGGTTCACCGCGGGTTTTCAAGCCGCAGTCCGGATTTACCCACAGACAGTTCGCCGGAATATCCCGCAACATCAGCTTGAGCGAAGCGGCAATCTCGGTGACGCTCGGAACGCGCGGCGAATTGCTGCATGCCCGGAAGTAAGCGAGGCAAATTAACAGCGCATTAAAGCAACAGCGGGGGAGTGTAACTTTGTAAAAATCTCGGTGAAGCTCAAAGTAACACTCGATAAGTTTTACGAGCGATTAACAAGGCGAGAGAACATATACGATTAGAAGAAATATGTTTAAAGTCAATCGATGAGATCACCCCCTGGCGGCGCCATTTGCAAATGCTTCCCGAGGACATCAAAAACTATGACGATCAAACACAGCAGAACAGTTCGGTACACTATTTCGTCCAATCACGGCGCGCTCATCAAGCTGCACGTTCATCCGGATTTGGTTTTAAACTACCTATATTGCGGATGTTCTTTGCCTGCGTACGAAGCAATTACTACGGTATTCATAACATTGACTATCTATTCCAAGAACTCGCTAATTTTTCTTTCATCTCCAGCGAAATTGATCAAGGCTCTAAAATTTTTCTTTTGCGATAGTATCTAACCAAAGATAATGGAATCAACCTGCTAAAGACCCGAATAAGTTTCTTTGTATTATTCCAATGTTTTTCTCTATGTTATCTTTTTGCTCTTTATTTTTTGCAAAATCTAGGGACTCATTAAGAATAGCCAATGCAGCTAAATATTCCCTTTTTTCATTAGAAATGCAGATTGCTAATTCTCTCAATATGTTTACTAATAATTCATTGAACTTATCAGCATTATCTGTATTTAACAATTCTTTTTTCGCCGTACTTATACACTCCTCGACCTCTTTGAGTACCTCCTCAGGAGAGTTTTTCAGCAAGGATACATGTAGGCATTTGTTCAGAACTTTCTCTAGATGTTCGTCTATTTCAACTATTTGTTTAGAAAGGAATTCTTGGTCGTCATCGATGATGGCTTTGACAGCGGGTACTTCAGCAAAGACACCAGCAAGGATTTCGCATATTTTAATGGAAACATCAGGTCTACTATACTCATTAAATGCAGCTAACGCTACCTTTCTGACTTCCTTAGCCAGTCCTACACTATCACGATCCTCTTTGCCTTGGCTTTTGTGTGTGAGCTGAATAGGTTGAACTAGGGTATCCCACGATGTCATATTCTTGCGCAAAACGTCGATTGCTGAATCAAGCAGCTCTTTGTTTTGTTCTGAATCTTTTTTTAATAATAACAAAATGTCGTTTAAAATTTTCTTAACAGCGGAAACTTTTAAACTCAATTTCTCAGTAACATTTATCTTGTATGTAGCAACTAGTTCTTCTAAAAAAACATAATTCTGCTTTGTCCCTGATGCCGTAACTCTCTCTATGGCTTGGGTTAAGCCGCGAACAAATTGAGTGGTAGGTAAAGACTTATGTAACTCCTGAAAAGTCGCGATGTATGCACGTAACTTGCCTTGCAACGCCGCATCAATATCGCTAGCCTCATGGATTAATGGGAATTTAGCTTTTCCTCGACTGCTGTTTATTTGGTTTAAAATAAGCGTTGTATCGATTCTTTCATAAGCTTGAGCAAACAGTGTCAAAAGTTCGTTTAAAGCGACCATATTGGTCTTCTTGTTAAGAAGGCTAGCATGTATGTTTTCTGTTACCAAATTGCAAAAAGCCAATGGAGCATTCGTTAGTAAATGATTAGCATTTAAAATATTCAATTCGCCGAGTCGTGCGGTTTCGATTAAAGAGTGAATATCAATTCCATCTGCTACCCCAATCATCCACGAAAGTTCATGAATAAGCCGTTTATTGCTTAATGTAAGATTTCTATAGGATTCACGAATGATTTCCTCTTCTCCTTTTAATCTTAATCTTTCGACTATATCTAATAAGGACTGCCGATTCGCATTCGGAGTTGTACCCAAGAGATAAAAAGCTGTTTCTGAAATTAGCATGGATTTTATTATTTATTTATTATTGTGTATTTATTCTGGAGGCATTCGAAATTTTTACGAAATTGACCAAAGCATGAGTAACAGAGTCCATAACGATGAATGCCTGCATCACCTTCCCTATATTCGCAACCACAATGCTTACAAAAGCGATTTATTTTAAACGAAATTTCGTAATCTTGTTTAGCTTGGTCTTCCCAGTATTTTCTCAGGATAGCGTGACAATCAGGACAGGCCAAATCATTAAGTTCACTTATCTCATAAAAAACGGAGCATCGATTACAGCACACATACACCTTCCCATCATTTCTATCTTTGAGCCCAGTTAACCATTGAGCGTGGTTTTCAAATAGAGAGACGGAATACTCATACACCTCGTTAAATCCTTTAGTTCGGAAAAAATTTAACATCCATTTCAAAATACCAGAAGCCAATGAGTTACACAAGGTCAAAGAATGTTTATTAATTGCAGAAACGGTTATTTTGTTAGAAAGCCGTTTCCCCACCGTTTCATCTTCATTTAATAATGATGAAAGAAGCGCTATAAAGTGGTTCTCTCTTTTTAATTTTGAATACATTGAGAATTTATCCCAATATAATTTAGAAAGCTCGTGCAAATTTAAATTGCTGGCACCTAGCTGTTGTATAATTGCTATACAGGCAATACTTATGCTTCTAAGCTTTATATAGTCAGCATGTATACGATTGGTGATAAATTTATTTTGTACTTCTGAATACGCGTCCCTTATAATTACATCGCTTACACAAAATATCCAAACTATTGCTTCTAATTTGTATTTTTCAGCGTTAAAATACTTTTGAGTATTAATTCCCCTTAAGTATTTATTCACAACTTTTACTAAGCCATCTATCGAATGGTTCTTTTTGACTTTTTTAGAAGCGTATGTTGAATTTCGAGGAAGAGAATAACTATTCGGTCTTTCACTTGTACTGTTTTTTTCTTGTATTTCTTTACTATTTTTCTGGAAAAAACCATGAAGAAATGTGAAATAGAAAATAACTACTCCCAGAGCCATAAGAGCTAAACCTCCTAATCTATATCCCATAGGGGAAGAATCTTCTGTTAGACAATTGAACAGATATGCTTCTGACGGATTAGAAGGATTGACATAGCAATCAATTCTCGACGCAAATTGTAATTTTTCTCTAAATAGTTTTACTGCATCACCTCTGTCATATAAACCCACATTGTTTGAAGTGTAAGTAACCCCTTTATAATTATATGAATAACTAGCTGTTATAGTCCCATAATTTTTCTTATAACGAATATTTCCTGATTTGATTTCCGCATTTACTTTTGGCCAATGGGTCATTTGACTTCTTAGTCTGTTTTCCTGTTCTATTGAACTTCCCTCACCAAATAAGCCCAATCCTCCAACAAAAATAATAAAACACCAAAACAGCGCTCCCAATGCTTCACGTATAGTCATAGACATACTCAAATTATCTTCTTTTGCTTCTCACTGCTAACATATTCTTACAGAAGAAATCCTATAGCTCTTCTGCTCTCCTTACGAGTAGTTTGCAGTTGTTGGACTGCTACGGATATCACCTCTTGTGTTATTGTCTTCAAGTGGTTTTTTGCCGCTAGGCGCGCTGCCTCTCGGACTATGAACGCAACATCTGACATAGGAGCTCCTTCGAGCTTCTTAGCTAGCCCTTTGGTGTCTATATCCTCATCATGTGGTAAATTCTTGAGGAGTGACTCAATAACCTGCTCTATTTCGATTGTAGAAGGCATTCCTACTTCAATGATATTGTCAAATCGACCTCGTCTTCGAATTGCCGGGTCTATAGACTCTATCATATTTGTCATGCCTATAATCAGGACTCTGTTTTTCGCCGCCTCAGGGATTCTGCGTAGAAATTCCGCAATCTCTTCCTTATGATGCCCATCAGTTTCCGATGATTGAGTGCGAGTACTGAGAAAGGATTCCATCTCATCTATTACCAAAACAGAGGGTGCATTCCTCATCGCCTCTTTAAAAAGGGTTGATATTCTTTTACTTGTTTCGTGTATATACGCGCTACCTATAGTTCCTGATTCCACGTAAAATACAGGCCAATCTAAGTAATCCACCAGTTGTTCAACTGCATAGGTTTTTCCACATCCCGGAGGACCTTGAAGAATAAAGGCTCCCGGAAATGATATCTTCATCGCAGCGTACGCCTCAGGATTCTCGATAATGTCTATTACATTATCAATAAGAAAACTTTCTAATTCTTGCCGACCAGGTAAAGAGAAGAGATGACGTCTTTTTAGAGGAATGGTTATATTGTTAACCTGATTCTTATCCTCGATTTTTTTTATCTCTTGCTCTTTTGATGTTTTTCTTAATCCTGCCGCCGCAACAATTTTAGAGAGAGACTCTTTATCTAGACGAGGCTGCACTTGCAACATTCGTTTTGCTGAAGTGGCGGATACAACCAATCCACCCGTTAACCAAGTACCCAAGATGACTTCATCTGATATATGTTCTATCTCATTAGGCATTGGTAAAATGCGCGAAATTCGTTCTACGAAAATACCATTCTTAAGTGAAGAAATAGGAATGATTTTTCTAGTTTCGTTTAACGCTATAGCGCATGATAAGCCTTCTTCTGGAGTTACAAAACCGCGAATCTCACTAATGCTTGTCAGCTCATATTCCCCATCAGAAATGAAGAAAAAATAAAGAGTTTCATTAAACAGAAAGTGTTTAAAATGTGATTTATCAATAAGACCAAGGTTCCTCCAGAATTCATGCAGTGCTGCAGTTACGATAAGTACTCTCGCCTCATTTCGGGATAAATAGATTTGCCAAGCCTCCCCCTTTCCGAGAAGCTTTCTCAAAGTAACGTCCTCTGAAAGAACGTAGTTCTTAGGAAAAATCGTATTTCTCACAACTAAGATTTAAGGATGTTCACGTCTTCCGTTATTTCCTCATCTGCCCCAGTATATATCTTAATTTCCATAAGTTGAATAACTATATTTTTAAGTTGCTCTATTTCATCCTTCTGGAGGCACAACTGACCTCTTTCTATCAACTGACAGTATTTTGCTCGATCCGAATATTTGTGCGGATTATTCATTGCATCCTTAAAAAGATGCAATATAAACCAATCTTGTCTCCAAAGAATTGCAAAATTATTTCCTTTCATCTCTGACAAAGTATCTTCAAAGGCAGGAGAATTTCTATCAATATACCTCTGAGCTGTATTCTTCAGAGCATTAAAACTCTCTACTTCTGAAGGTCGAGCAGATGACTTGAGATTTTGCTCAAAGAAACCCGAACAAGAATCTAACTCCATCTGACGTATTTCATGTAGGTGCGAACGCCGTACCTGTGATAGAAGTTTTTTTGTCTCCAAGATACGCTCTTGTGCCTCTTGTGTTTTTTCGACGTCAGATGCAGCAATGAGGTTTTCAATGTAGGCTAGTTTTCTTTTTAGTACTTCGATGCGCTCATCGTCTATGCCTTTCTCCTCTATTGAATTAATGCGTAGATTCAAGCTTTCTTTCTCTTGTTTGATAAGTTCACTGGCGACCTCGAAATCCCTCTGTCCCTCTTGCCTTGAATAAAAATTGCGATGAGAAGGAAATGAGGCTCCTATACTGGGTACTGATACCTCCAAATTAATTGCTCCTGAGTCTAAAACTTCGTAATCACATATTAACTCTGCCCCAGCAGGAATGATTCCTTCATCAAAATCAGAGCCCTTAACTTTCAATGAACCTATGGGGCGGTTGTCCGTTATAGGATCTTGTATCTCTCCCTCCCAAAGATTAAAGTTTAAAGAATTAGAACTACCTGCCTTTAATGTCTCAGCGGAGCGAAATTTTAACTGTCCTTTTTTCGGCAGCGCATCTCCTGATTTGACCAGCCACTCAAGAGTTTGAACATTACTATTAGCTTCCCGAACGGCTACTCCAATAGAATGACTAGCAGGTATGATATCAACAGTTGCAGTGGTTCTTGTTATCACAATAACATTTTCTTTCATGGGGATTGTCTTCCCTAAATTGTCGAATACGTAGAATTTAAACGTATTTTCTCCATTTTTTGATAAAGATAACAAAACTTCGGTGCCATGAAAAAGCTTCATACGTCCTGAAGTCCAGCCTGTATCTATACTGTCTATTTGAAACTCCAAATCGGAAGACGTCTTGTCAGAAAGCTGTACCATTAATTTAGCTTTAACATCGGAAGTACGAGAAACATATACGAATGAAACGTTGGGGAGACTTGTTTGTTTTTTCGCACGTGAGCTCTTACGTGAGTTATCTTCCTTTTCCCAATCAATAGATTCGGCAAATAGAGATGCACCTTCTGCTACAGCCGTCATAGGATTAACTTCTGTACTCGGGGCTATTCCCAACAGGAAAGAAACCTTATCTCGTAAGGGTCTGTAATTTGTAGGACCTCCAATAAAGACTATCTTAGCGATATCGTCAGGTGTCAATCCCGCCTTTTCGATAGTTTCCTGCACAGCGACAACTGATTCCGATATTTTCTCTTCCATTAATCTGTCCAACGTCTCTCTGTTCAGGGGAATATCCAAATAGACTTCTTCGCCGGCTTCATCTCGAGTGGAAACCTCTATTTCTGAGAGACTTATGGTGCTTTCTTCACGCGAGGAAAGTTCTATTTTTGCTTTTTCTACAGCCCAGTTAGAGAAGCGAATCAAACGTTTGTAGCGCGAATCTACCATGAAATTTTCAGGCAAATCAAATTGTTCTGCAAGCCAAGGCTTTACGACATTATCGAAAATGGCACGGTCGATGTCTCGCCCTCCGCACATTTGGATACCTCCGTTCGCTAGTAAATTAACTTGTCCTCCCAAGCTTTCGGCGATGGCAACATCCAGAGTACCCCCGCCTAAATCATAAATCAAAAATATCCCTTCTGTTTTTCGACAGCGCATTACACTCATTACAGCAGCAACTGGTTCTTGAATTAGAGCCACTTTGCCAATCCCTGCCATATGTGCGGCTTGTACCGTCGCATTTTTCTGCATTTGGTTAAAGGCTGCAGGAATAGTAATAACAGTACCTATAGATTCATCCATGCGAGCCTCCTCCGGAAGATAGCCAAAAAGAACTCTCAATACTTCAGCCGAACATTCCTCTGGAGTTTTTGTTTCTCCTGAAGCTTTGAACGTAAACTTAGTATCACTACCCATAAAGCGTTTGAACAATAACGCCGCGTTATCTGGGCTCCCGGGAGCCGCATCATATGCTCGTTTGCCTATATACTTGTTTCCTCTTCTGTCTATCAGAATTGCTGATGGAGTAACGTCATTCTGTTCCGGGCTTTTTAGTACTCGCACATTTTCTCCATCATACAAGCAAATTGCACTATTGGTTGTTCCCAAGTCTATACCCACGTAATTTTTCATGATATAGATTATTTCTTTTGAAGTAATACGGAGCCTGTGTGTACAACGTTTCCTTTTTTATCAACTATCACAGGTTCAATCATTTGATTTATGTAAAGAACATCATTTTCTGAAAAGTCATCAAGATTTATTGGAGTAACCGGGATGCCGGAATCATAGGAAAATCCTTCGTAATCTACTATTCTCATCCCGGCTTCTTCTAAAGACGTATATGTACTTTTTACAAACCATCGCAATTTGCTCGAATACCTCTGTTGCTCCTTAACATCTAAGTCATGCAACAACTTGTGCAAAAGTCTCTCTATCCTCCATGTTCCTACAGCAATGTTGGTTATACTTTTGCGAAGAGTTTCATTTTCTTGTGAAAATTGTAGACTTTCAGACTGTTCCTGTCCACTAGTTGACATGCTCTGGTTATACCACACTTTTAATCCAGTGTCAAGACCGGAAGGGGGAGAAACAGGGCAAACGCATTTGAAAATGAGATTCAGTTTAAGCAAGACGTCAAGAGGTTCATTTATGCTCTAAATCGTTGCCAAACAATATATCATCCAGTACATCCGTATCCCACGTTGCCCTCAGTCTCAGCCTCTGGAGTGGCACTTTCAGTCCCTCATGACGGGCCTTGTACTGTTTGATCAGTACAAGCGCGAATCTCAAAACTCGCGAAAAGTTCTCTGCACTGTTTCCCTTCCTCTTGCGTCCTCGATCCTCATTGAACACTACGTCCAACACCCAATGCAGACTGTTTTCTATACCCCAGTGACTCCTTATACTTCGTGCAATTTGCTGTGCGCTCGCATGCCGATTGCTCACTATGTAGAAGCGTTGTTCTTGCGTTGTCTTTGCGCTCTTTTTGTCATAACTTTCTCTGCTCACTTTCACCACCGCCGCTAATCCCTCCCAGTTCCATGCTCCGCTAATGTGGCTTAACTCATGGTATAGTTCGTACGTACGCGTCTCCACTCGTCCGTGTTCTCCACTTGTCTCCGTATAGATCGAATCCGGCTTCTCCAGCTTCGCTGTGTCTTCTATGCCCTCCAGGAGTTTCCCCTGATTCTTCTTCACGGCAAGCACATAGTGCGCTCCTTTCTCTATTATCTTTTTGGCTATATCCTTCTGACATCCCATCGCATCTATCGATATCGTGTTCCCCTTCAACTCAAGCGAGTCTATTAACTTGGGAATCGCCGTCACTTCATTGCTCTTCTGTTCAACTCGCGTTTGCCCCAGCACCAGCCCGCTCTCGCTCTCATACGCACTCACCACGTGTACATTGTACTCTTTCCCATACTTGCCTGCTCCACAGATCGTTTTGCCATCTATACTGATGTTTCTTTCTGCCGCCTGCTCTCCTGTTTCTTTTTCCCGTTTCTGCCTGAATTCTTCTATTAATTCCCGAAATATATCTTCAAATCCCTCTCTACTCAGCATCCGAAATACCCTCGCAAACGTGTCGGCCGATGGTATCCCTCCAGGCATTTCCAAATACTTTCTGAAGTACTCTATGTGATGGTTTGAGAACTCTCGTATTTCTTCCCATGTTGACATACCCGATACAACCGATGCTATGACCATGAAAACGATGTCCGTCAACTTATGTATTTTTGCGTTGCCGGTTCTTGGGTCTTTTATCAAGCTGATTTTTGCAATGAGGTGGTGCATTCCCGTATCCTATCATATTTTGTATTTAATATCAATAATTTAAATAATTTGTTGATACTAAATTCCATACGTCCAATTCTACCCCCGCGTTTTCAAATGCGTTTGCCCTGGGGGGAGAAATTGCTAAAAAGAGGTATTTCTACGTAAAAATGAGTCCTCATAACAGGATTTAAAGCCAAAGTTGCGATTATATGAACTTTATTTTGTGATGTTTGGTCTATTGTGTAAAGCTGCGTGTAGTATACTTTCCGATCTCATGGGGCTTCCACAATTGTTTCCTCCCCCCGCAAGGCTCCTTTTTGAATGTTTGCCGAAATTTTTTCGAACGGGTTACACTTGTCCGAGGTGCCACGGAAACAAGAAAACAGTCGTAATTTTGCATAAGCAAGTCCCGGTCAATTTCGCTGGAGGCTCAGGAAAAGAATGTGGCGAGTTTTTAAGAATGGATGTCCAACGTTGTGGATACCACAGCATTTGCTTCGTATTAAGGGCATAGAGGACACTCGCGACGCGGACAATTCAAAGTTAGGCCCGAATGAACGTGCTGCTCGATAAATATGGCCTCATCGAACAAAAATGGGCTTGTCGGCACTCCAACCATCATTCATAAAGTGACTTGATCGTAACACTATTTTGTGACAAGTGTTGCGGAGAATGTAAGACTCAAGTGCCGATATTGTGTCGTATCCCCTCATGGTCTGTCCCAGCGAATTTGCTGAAGGCCGAGAATACGAGAAAAAGCGAGCGGACGCCGCAGCAGCCGGAGCCACCGAGACACCCGCGCAGCAAGAGAGTACGTCAGCGCAACGTGTCGCGCACACATGAGGCGGCTTGCACCATGTTCTTGAGCGCAGCAATCGTCTCCGGTTCACCGCGGGTTTTCAGGCCGCAGTCCGGATTCACCCACAGACAGTTCGCCGGAATATCCCGCAACATCAGTTTGAGAGAAGCGGCAATCTCCGTGACGCTCGGAACGCGCGGCGAGTGGATGTCATAGACGCCCGGTCCCACCTCCGTTTCAAAATTGTTCTGCACGAGCGCGCGCAAAATAGTGAGTTTGGAGCGAGAGGCTTCAAAAGTGATCACATCGGCGTCCATGGCATCAATATACGGGATGATGTCCTCGAACTCGCTATAGCACATGTGCGTGTGGATTTGGGTAGCGGGCTGCACGGCGGAGTGGCACAGGCGGAAAGCCCGCAGGGCGAAGTCCAGATATTCACTATGCCAATCGGCGCGGCGCAGCGGCAATTTCTCGCGCAGAGCCGCCTCATCAATCTGAATAATGCGAATGCCGGCGGCCTCCAGTTCCAGCACTTCCTCGCGCAAGGCCAGAGCAATCTGGTACATCGATTCAGCAGCGGGCACATCCTCGCGCGGGAAGGACCAGTTGAAGATGGTGACCGGACCGGTGAGCATGCCCTTCACCGGTTTTTGGGTGAGGGAAGCGGCGTAGGTAATCCAGGGCGTCGTGATGCTCGAAATGCGCGAAATATCACCCACAATGATGGGCGGTTTCGTCGCGCGTGTGCCGTAGGACTGAACCCACGCATGGCGCGTGAACACGAAACCTGCCAGATTCTCGCCGAAGTACTCCACCATGTCGTTGCGTTCGTATTCGCCATGCACCAGCACATCCAGCCCCAGCTCCTCCTGCAAGGCAATGCAGCGCTTGATATCCACACGCACCAGATCCGCATATTCGTCCGCACTGATTTCGCCCTTGCGCCACCGGGCGCGATGACGCTTCACGGATGCCGTTTGCGGGAACGAACCAATCGTGGTGGTAGGCAACAGGGGAAGCGCCAACGTCTCGCGCTGCAGAGCCTGACGACTGCGGCGCGGCATCTCACGCTTGAAGTCCCGGGGCGTGAGGGAAGCAACTTGCTGCTGCACCGCAGGATTCGGAGCCAGCGGCGCGGCGACATGCAAGACTTCATTCGCCAGGAAAGCTGCATCTGTCGTATAGTCCGGCAGATCAACGAGGCGGCAGAGCTCCCGCAGCTCTTCCAATTTTTCGTAAGCAAAGGCGAGACGCTGTCGCACCTGCTCGGGAAGCTGCGGCTCATGAGCCACTGTGTAGGGAACGTGCAGCAGGGAGCACGATGTGCTGAGCACCACATGACGAACCATACCGCGGAGCTTCCGCAGTTGTTCCAACACGTCCCGGTAGCGACAACGCCACACGTTTTTGCCATTCACGACCCCGGCAAAAAGCGTCTTGTCCGCCGGGAAGCCATGTTGCGCCATCAACTGAGCGGACAGCTTGCCCTCCACAAAATCCAACCCAATGCCATCCACGGGAAGTGCGCAGAGCCGCTCGTAGCAATCCCGCACATCCCCAAAATAGGTCTGCACGAGCAATTTTGTCCCACCGGCAGGACGATCCGCCAGCATGGATTCGTACAACGCACCGAGCAGAGCGACATCCTCAGCCGCCATATCCAACACAAGAGCCGGTTCATCGAACTGGACCCACTGCACGCCACGCGAAGAAGCGTATTTAAGCAGCTGAGCGTAGGCTCCGGCCAAGGAGGCGATAAATTGCTTTTTATCGCAGGAACTGCGCGCCAGCTTGAGAAAGGTGTAAGGCCCCACGACGACCGGACGTGTTTCAATCCCCATGTGTTTGGCCTGCTCATACCCATCCAAAAAATGCGCATGACGCAGGCAAAGGGTTGTGTTTTCATCCAATTCCGGCACCATATAGTGGTAATTTGTGTTGAACCATTTTTTCATGGCAAGAGCTGTGACATCACCGTGTTCTCCCTGATAACCACGCGCCATGGCAAAATACGTCCCGACCTCATCCAGACCGAGTCGGGCGTACTTCCCGGGAATGGCATTGAGCATCCACGCTGTATCCAACATCCCGTCGTAGAGGGAGAAATCATTGGATGGGATCAAAGCAGCGCCACATGCGCGTAATTTTTCCCATTGTGCAGCGCGCAACCGCTCGACATCCGCGAGCAGTTCATGTGTTTGTTTCTCCCCACGGAAATAAGCTTCCGTGGCCTGCTTGAGTTCGCGGTGTTCGCCGATACGCGGGAAACCGACTACTGTGTATTCCATGGTGATCTTTTCGTGATTTCACGGGGTGTTCTGCCCGCTTCTCTCCATTGTAACGCGACAGATCAGCCCCTGTAAAATACAAATAAACAATCACCGTCCATAGGAAAAAGCTATGGCTGACATCAACGGTGCACGCGAGCCTTGAGACGTTGTATAAAGGCCGCGCCGAGGCGGCTGGGGTTCATGCGCTTATGGATGATGTAGCCAATCTCCATATAATCATCCACCCGCAGAGGACGCGAAACGATATCCGGTCCATTGAGGGCATTGTTGATGATCCCGCTGCAAATGGTATAGCCGTTCAGACCGATGAGAAGATTGAAGAGCGTGGCGCGATCGCGCACGAGGATATTCTTTTTGCGTTCGAGCGTGCTTTGGATTTCCTCGGCAAAATAGAAGGAATTATGGTCGCCCTGCTCATAGGAAAGGCGCGGGAAAGGGGCGAGATCGTTCAGCGTGAGCGCCTTCTTTTTCACCAGCGGATTGTTGCGTCCGATGAAGACATGCGGCTTGACGATGAGAAGGCGCGTGAACTGCAGCTCGTGAGCGTGCAGTGTTTTGCGCAACACCTTCTCATTCTGCTTATTGAGGTAAAGCACGCCCACTTGGCTGCGCAGTTTGGCCACGTCCTCAATAATTTCATATGTTTGCGTTTCACGGATGCGGAAATCATATTCATCGCCTCCATAATCACGCAAAACATCCACAAAAGCCTCCACCACGAACGAATAATGCTGCGCCGACACGCAAAAGTCCTGTTTTCCCTGTTTTTTTCCGGTGTATTTTTGTTCGAGGAGATCAACCTGATCCACCACCTGACGGGCGTAGGCGAGGAACTCCTCGCCCTCCGGAGTCACGATCGCGCCCTTGTTGCTGCGGGTAAAGAGAGAGATACCCAACTCATCCTCCAGATCATGCACTGAACTCGTGAGGCTGGGCTGCGAAACGAAGAGCGACTTGGCCGCCTCACTGATGCTCCCCTTCGCCGCCACCGCCAACACATACTGGAGCTGACGAAGAGTCATCGGTCGACCATTTGCTTTTGCCGGGCATCCTGCTGCATGCGCTCGCGAATGCCGCCGAGGAACACGGACTCCAACGAGCGGCGGGCCGGGGAAGAGGAGAGCCACGCATCGCCGGCTTCGGCGCGCAACTTCTCGAGCAGCTCAGGCGAAGCATCACGCAGGAGAACTTGCTGCCGGTGCGGATCATCCGTCAACTCCTGCATGCTGCCCTCGGCGATCAGGCATCCCTGGTAGAGAATGCCCACGCGATCGCACACCTCCTGCACTTGCTCGAGCAAGTGCGAGCAGAGAAACACCGTGAGTCCGCGGCTTTTCAAATCCAGAATAATATCGCGGATGACGCGCGAGCCGATGGGATCCACGCCGGCAGTCGGCTCGTCCAGCACGAGCAAGCGCGGGCTCTGCACCAGGGCCTGCGCCAAGCCAATGCGCTGCAGCATGCCCTTGGAATAGCCGGAAAGCCGACGGTGCGCGGCATCCTGCAAGCCCACCAGCTCCAGCAACTCCTGCGTGCGTTCCTTCAAGGCGCGCCCCCCCAACCCGCACAAGCGACCGTAGAAACGAATGGTCTCCGCGCCGGTCAAGAACTTGTAAAAGTACGGATTCTCCGGGAGGAACCCGATCTCGCGGCGATTGGCGGAGGCATTGGCCGGGCGACCAAACACGCGGCAGCTCCCCTCGTGCGGGGCGAGCAAGCCCACCAGCATCTTCATCACCGTGCTTTTCCCGGAACCATTCGGGCCGATGAGGCCGTACACGGAACCTTGCGGGATGGCAATAGTCACCCCCTTCACAGCGTACACGCCCCCCTTCCCCCACGTGCCGGGGAAAGATTTGTGCACGTTCTGAATCTCGACTGCATTCATGCTTTCACCTCGCTCATGAGGCGCAAGAGCGCCTTCGCCATCGCAATGCCTTTCTCAAAAATATCCAGCCGCATGTTCTCGTTCGGCGAGTGAATCCGCGCGTCCGGCAAATCGAGTCCGAGGAAAAGCGCATCCTTGCCCAACAGTTTCGACATCGAAGCCACCACGGGGATGGAACCTCCCTCGCGCACGAGCACGGGCGGGTTGCCGAAGGTTTCCTCCAAGGCCCGCTGAGCCACCTTGCCAAAGGGAGAATGCGGATCGCTCATATACGCGTCGCCGGCGTGTTGCATGGTGAACTTCATCCGCACGCTCGGCGGACAGACCTTTTTGAAATGCGCCTCCACCTTGCGCATGATGTCCACGGGGTCCTGCCCCGGCACCAGGCGGCAGCTGATCTTGGCCGCCGCGTGGGTGGGGATGACCGTTTTGGAACCCTCGCCCACGTAACCGCCGACGATGCCATTTGGCTCAAAAGTCGGGCGAGCATACACGCATTCAGCGCCGGTGTAGCCCTTCTCCGTGCGCAGAGCGGGCACGCCGGTGAGATCCGCCAGTTCAGCGTCGCTCATGCCCGGCACGCGCTTCCAGCTCTCCTTCTCCCAATCCGCAATCTCGCTCACGCCATCGTAAAAACCTTCCACGGTGATGCGGCCGTTTTCATCGTGCGTGGTCGCAAGCATCTCGCAGAGCGTGGTGATGGGATTGGCAACCGCGCCGCCGAAAATGCCGGAATGCAGGTCCATCTTGGGGCCGAAAATCTCCAGCTCAAAACAGCACACTCCCTTCAGCCCGTAGGAGAAGGAGGGAACGTCCGGCGCAGCCATGCCGGTATCGCTCACCACAATGATGTCACACGCCAGCTCTTTCTGCGCTTCCGGGCGCTTCAAAAACTCCTGCAGACTGTAACTGCCGCGCTCTTCCTCACCCTCAAAGAGGTAGGTCACATTCAGCGGAAGGGATCCCTGCTCCTCAATAAGTTCCTGCGCGCCGAGAATATGCGCCATGATTTCACCCTTGTCATCCGACGCACCGCGAGCGTAAATGCGCCCCTCGCGCACGGTCGGCTCAAAGGGCGGGCTCTGCCACGCCGCGATGGGATCGACAGGCATGACGTCGTAATGCCCGTAGATGAGCACCGTGGGCTTACCCTCCACGCGCGGGCTGTGCGCCACCACGATGGGGTGGATGTCCGTCTTATACTTTTTTGTCGAAAAGCCCAACGTACTCAATTTCCGCACCAGGTAATCCGCACAGCGCTCCACATCCGCAGCATGCTTCGGATCCGCCGACACGCTCGGAATGCTCAAAAACTCCGTCAAATCTTCCAGATGGGTCATGTCTGCATGGTACATCAAACCACCCGGCCGCGCAAGGTGATTTTGCGACGCGCGGCACGCAGACGAGAAATTTGTTCTGGATGACAAATACACTCAAGGAGGGAAAGGGGACAATCTCACTCACATCGAGGCATGCGCGGCCATGGCGGTTTTGTGTTCGGGAACAAACGTGAGCGGCCAGCTGGAGAGTTTTCTCTACTTCCTCAATTCATCCCCATGCAGTTGCCCTGGACAAACGTTCTCGAATAAACCCCCGGCAAGCGGGACTCACCGGGGGTTCAGCTCCATCCCGCTCAGCGTGTCACGCGTCGAGATGCAACTGGAGAGAGCTTGTTTCTCAGAATGCGTAGCTCAGACCCGCGCGCACGCCGTGGTAGATCTGCTTGCGCGTGGTCAGTCCAATTGAGCCCTCAATGGGAATTCCGCTTATACTGGTACCTTGGTTGGTTTTGAGTTCCGGATGTGTCGTGGAGCCGAAGAACTCGTACGCCGCAAAGAGCTCCAAGCGCTTGGTAACGGCGTAGCGAGCCCCCACCTCCGCAGAATAGGCAAAGCCGAATTGTGAGTCGTGTCCATTTGCATTGTATTGCATATTATGGCCTTCAAAGGTTTTCGAGATGCTGACGTCGCCCTTGAGGCTGGAATTGATAACGCCGACATTGGCCCCAGCATAGAACGCGACTTGGGGCGTGACCTGGCATGTGTACCGATAACCGGGCATCAGCGAGAAGTTGTGAAGTCGCGCATGCCCTTTGAATCCCGCCAGCATTTGTGGAAGAAGCTTCTGTGCAAGAGTTCCTATGAGGCCGGAGCCGCTGAAGTTCATACCCGCGATGTCTTGCTGAGACAGCGTTACATCGAGATCACCCGTGGAATATCCGAAGCGCAGATTGACGGAGTGATGCTCAGATAATTTCTTGACCAAGGTCAGGTCCACGCCTGCCGTGTCCAGCTTTTCCTGAGGAACGGCGCCGTTGCATGATACGTTGCCCCGACTTTTGAGAGTTCCGTCGAGGCTTGCAGAAGCCGCGCCGCTCTTGAGCAAACCTCTCGCTGCCCAGCGGTGATTTCCCGCTACTTCCAAGGAAAACCCGCTTCCTTCATTTCCCGATGCCGTTGTCAGAGGCACGCTGGCTGTCGTTGTAACGGGCGTATTTGAGGCGACACTGCCTCCTGCCAATGTCGTTTCTCCTGCTGCCACCAATGAAGCAGCCAAGAGGGTCAATACAGCAATATGCTTATAATCAACTAATTGCGTGAATAGGGGGGGTAATAACAGATTTTGTTTTCATAGATGTGCGTCCCGGTTACTGCGAGGGACAGGCGGAGTGTAACCGTTTTTGTCAGACAAGTCAACATTTATCGAAAAAATCGTCAATCTCAAATGAGTTGTCCAGCAAATCCAGCTTGCCAATAAATGTGGGGAGTGCTACAATGCGAGTGTACAAAGCCATGAAACCAACACTTCTCGTACTTGCAGCAGGGATGGGCAGCCGCTACGGCGGACTCAAACAACTCGACCCCATGGGCCCGAATGGGGAGGTCATCTTGGACTATTCTGTATACGATGCCATACGCGCCGGGTTCGGCAAAGTGGTGTTCGTGATACGCCGAGACTTTGAAGAGGCGTTCAAGAGCCAGGTTGGCGCGCGATTCGCGGGGAAGATCGAGGTAGATTACGCGTTTCAGAGTTTGGATGACCTGCCGACGGGCTTCAGCGTGCCGGAGGGGCGCGTCAAGCCGTGGGGAACGGCGCATGCTCTGCGCGCGGCACGGCAGGTGATCCACGAACCCTTCGGAGTCGTGAACGCCGATGACTTTTACGGGGCAGACGCCTTTCGCAAAGCGGCGGAGTTCCTCACCTCCCCGGAGGCGCAGGATGGCAAGAGTCACTACGGCATGATCGGCTACCCGCTCAAAAACACACTGAGCGACCACGGCGATGTCAACCGAGGCATCTGCGGCATCAAAAACGGCTACCTGGACAGTGTGGAGGAGTACACCAAAATCATGCGCGAAGACGATGGCATATGCCGCGGCGACAACCTGCACGGCGAGCGCAAAGAGGTGGATCCCGAAGAACTGGTTTCCATGAACTTCTGGGTGTTCCCGGCGAGCTTCATCGGGCAGATTGAGGAGCACTTCACGCGTTTCATGAAGGAGCGCGGCACCGAGCTGAAGAGCGAGTGCTATATCCCTACCGTCGTGGATGAACTCATCCACAACGGCGTGGCAGACTGCCGCGTCATTCGCACCACCGCCAGCTGGCTGGGCGTCACCTACCCGAGCGACAAACCCGCCGTGGTAGAGAGCATTGCGAAGTTGGTGAAAGAGGGGGTCTATCCTGAAAAACTCTAACGACTGTAAACGATGTTTGATCTGAAAGCAACTGCAGAACTCTTTGACCTGCGCGGCGACTACGTGTGCGGGGCTCCCTACGGCTCCGGGCATATCAACGACACTTACCGCATCGAGGTGGACCAAGCGGGCCTGCGCGTCAGCTACATCCTCCAACGCGTCAACAGCAACGTCTTCAAGCAGCCCATCCCGCTCATGGAAAACGTCCTGCGGGTAACCAGCGAGGCGCTGCGCGTGCTGCAAGCCGAGGGGTGCAAGGAAGCGTACCGACGCACGCTGACCCTGGTGCCGACCAAGGACGGCAAGGCCTATGCGCGAGACACGGAGGACAACGTGTGGCGCGTGTACACGTTCATTGACCGCGCCCGCACCTACGATATGATAGAAAACCCGCGGCAATGCGTGGAGGTGGCGCGCGCATTCGGCAACTTCCAGAAACTCGGCGCCAATCTGCCGGGCGCCCCGCTCTTTGAAACCATCCCGGACTTCCACAACACCACGAAACGCTTCGCCACCTTCCAAAACGCCGTGGCGGCCGACCCGCTCGGTCGCGCCAAAACCGTGCAAAAGGAAATCGACTGGTTCCTGGAGCGAGAAGCGGATTGCCACAAAGTCGTCAACTACCTGGCTAGCGGAGAGCTCCCCATGCGCGTCACGCACAACGACACCAAGCTCAACAACGTGATGCTGGACGATGTGACGGGGGAAGGCATCTGCGTCATTGACCTGGACACCACCATGCCCGGCAGCTCGTTGTACGACTTTGGGGACATGATTCGCACCTCGACCTCGCCGGCGGCGGAGGATGAAAAGGACACAAGCCTGGTCACCATGCGCATGGAGTACTTTGAAGCGCTGGCCAAAGGCTATTGCGAGGCGGCAACGTTTTTGACCCCTCTGGAGAAAGAACTGCTGCCCTTCTCCGGCAAGCTGCTCACCATGGAATGCGGCATGCGGTTTTTAACCGACTATCTCGTTGGAGACACCTACTTCAAAATTCACCGACCCGAGCATAACCTGGATCGGACACGCACGCAAATGGCCCTCGTGGAATCCATCGAAAGCCAGATGAGCGCCATGCAAGCAGTCGTGGCCCGCTATTAAGAGATGGGCAACGCCTCGAGCCACGCGCGCTTTTCCATTCGACAAGTGCGAGGACATCCCTTATAATGACTCAACGTGGATTTGAGACGACCGCACCAAACTGAAGAAGGACTTGTCCGCCTGTGGGCGGAAAAGACCTTGGCGCTTTGTGCGGATATCGACGACGACGAAGCCCTGTCGGAGTACTGCCGCCCCGTGCAGGATATGCTGGACTCGCTGCGCCACGACAGGCGAGTGCTGGCGCTGGGCGGAGGCGACAGCGGCAAATCCACCTTGCTGTCGCTCATGGCGAATGCGCCCGTCATTGCACAATGCGCGATGGAGGGGAGCTACACGTGCTGGCGCTACACTTGCCGGGATGCCGACGTCTCCCACTCCCGCTTCATCCCCCTGCCCGCGCTGGAAGGGCTTGAACTCGTCGACACCGCTGACCTCGCGCGCGATGAAGTGCGCCACACGTGCAGCCAGCTCCTGCAGGGGGCGGACGCCGTACTCGGGGTGCTGGACGCCCGCTCGGCGGACACATCCCCCGTGTGGGATCTGTTGACCAGCCTGCCTCCGGAAGCGCATAGGACCTGGCTGCTGGCCGTGGCGCAAACGGATCGCCTCGACGCTCGCGCAGGCATTGCGCTCAAAGAGCATCTGCGCCAGCTGAGCCACTCGCACGGGGTGCAGGATGTGCGTATCTTCATCTACCCCGGTGCGGGCAATCCCGCCGCGCTGGACATGCTGCGTTCCTGCGTGCAGGAGCTGCTGGACAATCCGCATGGGCTGTACGCCACCCTGCGCGCGCTCGCTGAGCGCACGATGGATCTCGTGCAGCGCGCGGGCCAAGTGCTGATCAAGCGGGAGGGGGTAGGCCGCACGTACAGCGTCTTTATGGCGGGCATTGAACGGGAAATCGACAACTTCACGCACAGTCAGATGATCGGTCTGAAAGAATACACCCACAGCGTGCAGCAGCTGCTCATTCACAGCCTCGAGGATTTACACAACGAGATGAGCCGCTATCTGGGCTGGGCGCTCTCTCCGGGAACTCTGCTTCGCCTGGAATTGATGGGCAACCTGGCGGACCAGGCAATCTACCGTCGCATGGACACGGCGATGCTGCACATGCAAGAGGAATCTGACAAGCAATTCAGCGCGCAATGCGAAGCGCATTGGAATCACGTGCGTCCCCGCATGAAAAAGGCGCTGGAGTGCGAAATCGAGCGCTTCCCTCACGAGGCGTTGCAGGCAGAACTGCGCACCTTGCGGGAGCGTTTGAGTCGCCAAATGTATGAACCGCTTGCCGCGGCCGGCATACGCAGCCATCTGTTCGAAATTTTCGTAGCGCACACGGGGTGGATGCAACGCGCCGTGGTCAGCGTGTGCCTTTTCCTCATCCTGGCAGGATCGTTGGGCAGCATGGGACACGATATGCCGGCGGCAGTGTGCGTCTTGCTGGCGATGGCAGCATGGGGCATCGGCTGCGCAATTCAACACGTGGCAACCCGTCATATTGGCAACTCGGTCGAGCAACTCGTGAACGAACTCTGCAAGGCCTGTGAAAAGCAATTCCTCGCCGTGGCAGAGGATCTCATCGTCTCGCGCATGGCGGCTTACCGCCAGCTCTACACCACCCCACGCCACAAAGTCGCCCGGCAGGAAAACAAGCTGCGCCCCCTGCAGGATGAGCAAAAGACCATTTACACGCGCTTGCGCATCTTGCTGCAGCACCTCTAATCCTCACCCCTCGCAGCGTATCAAAAAGATGGCAGATCTCTTTACCCCATTTGGCGAAAATCATCCCGAACGCCCCGTCTCTCAATCGGGTGTCCCTCTGGCGGCACGCATGCGCCCGGAAACCCCGGACCAAGTAGCGGGACAGCATCACTTGCTTGACCCGGGGAAACTGCTGCGCCGCGCCATTGAGACGGACCGCTTTTCCTCGCTCATTTTCTACGGGCCGCCCGGGGTGGGAAAAACGACGCTCGCCTACGTGATAGCGCGCCACACAAGCTCCTATTTTGTGATGCTCAATGGGGTGGAATCGAATGTGAGCGAGATGCGCGAAAAAATCGCCGAAGCCAAGACACGCCTCAGTCTGCACGGGCAGCGCACCATCCTCTTTGTGGACGAACTGCACCGTTTCAACAAGGCGCAACAGGATGTGCTGCTGCCCCACCTCGAGCAAGGCACTGTGCGCTTTATCGGCGCAACCACGGAAAACCCTTACTTCGCCATCAACTCCGCCATGCTCTCGCGCTCCCAAATCTTCCCGCTCGAGCCCGTGCCCGAGGAGGATTTGGTGACCCTGATGCGGCGCGCTTTGGACGACAAGCAGCGCGGGCTGGGTCATATGCCCCTCATTGTGGAGGAGGAAGCCCTGCTGCACATGGCGCGCAAAGCGGATGGCGATGCGCGGAAAGCTCTCACCGCACTGGAAATAGCCGCTCTTTCCACCCCGCCCGGGGACGATGGACAAATCCACATCTCGCTCGAAGTGGCGGAGGAATCCATCCAGCAGAAAGCCGTCCATTACGACCGAGCCGGAGACGGCCATTACGACACCATCTCCGCCTTCATCAAATCCATGCGCGGCAGCGATCCGGATGCGGCCCTCTATTGGCTGGCCTTCATGCTCAACGCAGGGGAGGACATACGTTTCATTGCGCGGCGGCTGGTCATCTGTGCGAGTGAAGACGTGGGGCTGGCAGATTCCAACGCGCTGCGCGTGGCGCTCGCAGCGGCCCGGGCAGCGGAAATGGTGGGCATGCCCGAAGCGCGCATACCCCTGGCCCACGCCACCGTGTACATTGCCACCGCCCCGAAAAGCAACTCCGCCTACATGGCGCTGGAAGCCGCCATGCAAGACGTCAAAGAGGGCAAGACCCTGGCCGTGCCCGACCATTTGGCCACCCCTACCCGCAAGAAGCTGGCGCGCCTGCGCGGCGCCACGAAAGAAGAAACCACCTACAAGTATGCGCATGACTTCGGGCAGGAGCACTACGTGCCCCAAGCCTACCTGCCGGAAGGTCGCGTGTACTACCACCCCACCACCAATGGAATGGAACTGCGTATCGGCGAGCGCATGGACAGGCTCCGTCAGCAGCAACCCTAGAAAAACGGACGCCAAGTCGCGTCACGTTGCCCGCCGTTCGCGCGCCCGGCACGCACCAAAAGTTTTTTGAAGTTAAGTTCACTTTTCGAGTGACTTTGGGAGCATAATCTGATAGGATGAGCCTGCTCACGATGGTCAGGCAACTACTAGTCAGCATCTTTGCAACCATACTGGCTGCGGGGGGGCTCGTGCAATTCCTCTCCGCCCAGGATCCGTCCACGGAAAGCATCGCCACCCGCGAAAGCGCCCATCGACATGCGGCGATCAGCGACGCGCTCCAGCAGGTGCAAAAAGCACGCACAGCGTACGTGGACAAACGTTACAGCGATGCTGTGGATCACTACCGCAACGCGCTCTCCGTGCTGCCGGAAGCCCCCGCCACGAAGAAGCAACGCGAGTTCATCCGCGTCAGCTTGGCGGATGCGCTGATCGCCCGCGCCATCGATTACCGAAGCGTCGGGCGCACGGAGGAGGCCATCAGCTTTCTCAAAGAGGCAGTGCAGTTGGACCCCTCGAGCTCGCGCGCCAAAAAAGAACTTATCTACACGGAGGATCCCGTGCGCAACAACCCCGCCCTCACTCCCCGGCATGTAGGCAATGTGGAGGAAGTCAACCGCCTGCTCACGCTCGCCTACGGGTATTACGACCTGGGACAATACGACCGGGCCCGCGACACCTTCCAGAGCGTGCTGCGAATCGACGACACGAATGAGGCGGCGCGGCGCGGCATCGAAGCAGTAGATAAACGCCGTGGCGATTACTACAGGACGGCATATGACGCCAACCGGGCTGCCAAATTGGCGGAGGTCGACGAGGTGTGGGACTCCATTCAAAAGACGGAGATCCAACCTGTCCCCACGCTAACGGGCGAGCCCGTTGAAGCTCCGCGAGACAGCGATGCCAACCAGGGCGAGGAAGCCGCTTACGCGGCATGGCTGGAGCAGCTCACCGCGCCGACCATCAATGTGGAAAACGCCGACATCACCGAAGTGATTGAGATTCTCCAGGGCATCGTGCGGCGAGCGCAAAATCAGGCCCAAAATGCCCCCAAACGTCCCATCAACGTCATTTCGAACTTCGGCACACCCAGTACCCCGGGTTATGAGCAGCTCATGCAGCGTCGGCGCAGCTTCCGGCTGGATCAGGTCGCCATGAAAGACCTGCTCGCAGAGATCTCCAAGCTCTACGAGGTCGACTACTATTACGTGCCCATGGGGATTGAGTTCACCTATGCCGGACAAAATTACGGTCAACTGGTGGATCGCGTCTTTTACGTTCCGCCCCACTTTTTCGATGAGGAAAACGGCTCTGATTCAGACGATGAGGAGGCGGAGGGGTTTGCGGGGCACAGGGTGTCCGTTTCGCGCATTGACCCCGTGGCGGCCCTCAAGAGGATGAACATATCCTTTCCCGAGGGAGCCAGCGCGAGGTATCGTCCTGCCACGCGGCGTCTCGCCGTGCGCAACACGCAGCGCAATATCGCCCAAATCGAGGAATTGCTCGCCAATGTCTCCCAGGTGGAAGATCGAAACATCGTCCTGACCGTCAAGGTTGTTGAAACCACGCAAGAGGCATTGGAAGACCTGGGCTTTGAATGGCTCCTCGGCATCGACGCGGGCTCCGGCACCTTCACTGGCGGCGGCACCGACCAGGCGGTGAGCACCGCCACTGGCATGCCTATCGTCAGCCATCCGGGTTCGATGCCGTCGGCCATCACCGATGGTCAACGCTCCATTCGCCAAATTGTCGGCGTACGCAATTTGGACAACTTGATCAAACACGGTCGGGTGCGCGATTACATGACGGAAAGTAGAATGGAAAACCTTTCCCCGTCCATCTTCGGACTGCGGGGTGTGTGGTCGAGCGTGGATGTGAGCATGGTGATGCGCGGGCTTGCCCAGAACAAGGCGATCGACGCGCTGAGCAGCCCCAAGCTGCTATTCGACCCAGCGACTGAGGAGCAGGTTTACTTTATCAATGTGCGCGAGCTCTACTACCCCTCCCGATACGAGGAACCGCGCATCGATCAACCGCATGCGGCGATACTGCGCGAGGGGCATGTAGGCGCCACAGCCGTCGCGATAAGCGCGCATCCCACCGACTTTGTGTTCTACGGCACGGAAGAAGACAACGTGGGGGGGATCGGCACGATTGTTCAGGTGCACAACGCGGAAATCTCGCCAGACGGCAACCGCGTCAAGTTGGCCATTACCACCACCGTCAACGATTTCGAAGGCTTTGTCAACTGGGGATCCCCCATTTTCGTCACGCTGCCAACGGGCACCGCGTTGAGGGGAGGCGCATCCGTGGAAACGATCGAGTTGGCGCCCAATCAAATCTACAAGCCCTTGTTCAAGCGGTACATGATCAACAGTGTCGTTACCATCCAGGATGGGGCGGTGCTGGTGATGGGAGGGCTGCAGGAGGCAAAAATCGTGCGATACGAGGATAAAGTGCCGATTCTGGGGGATCTGCCGCTCGTGGGACGCCTCTTTCGCTCAAGCGGGTCGAGCAAGAGGCACCGAGTGCTGCTGATCTTTGCCAAGGTCAACATCGTGGACCCGACGGGGCATAACATCCACCAGAGAGCGGAAGAAGCGGTGCAGGATCCCGCATGATCGCTGAGCCTGCGTTTTTCATGACAACTTATTCGAATATACGGCAAGAGTGGTGGTCGAGACCGCTGGGACACCTGGCCTGGTTTTTCATCACGCTCGTGTGCATGACCCTGCGCAAGCGGGTGAGAGGCGACCGACGATTCCTGCAGGAGAAGCAGGCAATCGTGGCCATTTGGCACAACCGCATTTTCACGCCCTGCTACTTCTACCGCCACGTGATACGGGGGAGGGCGAAGATGAGCATGCTCACCAGCGCCAGCAAGGACGGCGCCATGTTGGCGGCGGTGGCGGAAGACTACGGGATGAGCGCCGTGCGCGGCTCGAGCGGGCGGCGCGGCGCCGAGGGCTTCATGGACATGGTGCGCGAGCTGCACGCCGGCAAAAGCATGTGCATTACCCCGGACGGTCCGAAGGGCCCGGTCTACACGTGCCGTCCCGGCGTGATCAAACTGGCCTCGCTCAGCTCGATTCCGATCGTGCCGATCCGCATCCACTACACGCACTGCATTCGGGTGCACTCGTGGGATCGCTTTTTCATACCGCTGCCCTTCTCGCGCGTCACCCTCGAGATCGAGGAACCGATCCACGTCCCGTCCGAGTTGACGAGCGATGCGTTGTCCGCGCAATGCAGGCAGTTGGAGAACAAACTGCGCGATGCGGACTACTCCGCCTTTTACCCTACCAATCAAGATACACACCATGGCAACGATCATCATTGACGGCAAGCAAACGGCCCATTCGGTACTCCAACGCCTCAGCGCGCAAATCGAGCAACTCAAGCAATCCGGTCACACCCCGGGACTGGCCGTCGTGCTGGTGGGCGAGGACCCGGCGTCGCGCGTGTACGTGAACTCCAAGGTCAAAGCCTGCGAGGAATTAGGCATCTACTCCCAAAAATGGGCGCTCCCCACCGAGACGACGCAGGAGGAATTGCTGCAGCTCATCCGCCAGTTGAATGCAGATGATCGCATCCACGGCATCCTGGTGCAGAGCCCCCCGCCCAAGCATATCGACGAGCAGGCGGTCGTCCTCGCAATCGACCCGCGAAAGGATGTGGACGGCTTTCACCCGATCAATGTAGCGAAGCTCGTGCTGGAAGACCCCACCGGCTTTGTCCCCTGCACCCCGCTGGGCTGCATGGAACTGCTGAGCACTTACGACATCCCCACCCAGGGCAAGCACGCCGTCGTCATCGGCCGCAGCATGATCGTCGGCAAACCGATGGCGCACCTCCTGGTCGGCAAGCGGCCCAACGCCACTGTCACCATCGCTCACTCACGCACGGCGGATCTGCCCGGCCTCTGCCGCACGGCGGATATCCTCGTGGCGGCAGTGGGACGTCCGGGACTCGTGACGGCGGACTTCATCAAGCCCGGCGCCGTCGTGCTGGATGTGGGCATCAACCGCGTGGAGGACGCCACGCGCCCGCGCGGCTACCGCATCGTCGGCGACGTCGACTTTGCCTCCGTTCAGCCGCTCTGCTCGGCCATCACCCCGGTGCCCGGCGGCGTCGGCCCCATGACCATCGCCATGCTCATGAGCAACACGGTGAAAGCCTGCAAGCTCGCCTGCGGGGCGTGAGCCGCTTCGTTGCAGCGCCCCTGCAAGCCGCCTGAACGCACTCACTTGGCGGGGAAGCAGTGATCCTCGCCGTAGCCAAAGCGCTCGGCCACGTAATCCACGTCTTTGTCTCCCCGGCCGGAGCAATTGACGAGGATGGCGCCGGAGCCCAATTCGCGGGCGCGGCGCAAGGCGTAGGCAATGGCGTGGGAACTTTCGAGGGCAGGGATGATGCCCTCGTAGCGCGAGAGCTTGAAGAAAGCGTCGATCGCCTCATCATCCGTGGCGCTCACGTAGTTCACGCGCCCCAACTCGCGCAGGTAGGCGTGCTCCGGTCCCACGGAGGGATAATCCAGGCCGGAGGCAATGGAATACACGGGCGCGGGGTTGCCCTCCGCATCTTTGAGCATCATGCTGTTGAAGCCGTGCATCACCCCCTCGCTGCCGTAGGACATGGAAGCGGCGTGGTCGCCGAGCTTGTCGCCGCGGCCGAGGGGTTCCACGCCCACCAAATCCACCGGGTCATCCAGGAAAGCGGGGAACATGCCCATGGCGTTCGAGCCGCCGCCCACGCAGGCGCACACGATATCCGGCAGGATGCCCGTCATCTCGATAAATTGCTCGCGCGCCTCGTGCCCCACCACCATCTGAAAATCGCGCACCATCATCGGGAACGGATGCGGCCCCACCACCGAACCGATGCAATAAATGGCCGTCTTGTAGTCCCGCATATACGCCTCGAATGCCGAATCCACGGCCTCCTTGAGCGTGCGCAAGCCGTGCTTCACGCGCACCACGTTCGCGCCCAGCATCTTCATGCGCGTCACGTTGGGCGCCTGCTTGGCGATGTCCACCTCGCCCATGTGCACCTCGCACTCCAGACCGAAATACGCCGCCGCCGTAGCGAGGGCCACGCCGTGCTGCCCCGCACCGGTCTCGGCGATGATCTTGGTTTTGCCCATGAACTTGGCCAGCAGACCCTCGCCCATGCAGTGGTTGAGCTTGTGGGCGCCGGTGTGGTTGAGGTCCTCGCGCTTGAGGTAGATCTGCGCGCCGCCGTTGAGGCGGGAGAGGCGTTCGCAGTGGTACACCGGGGTGGGGCGTCCCTGAAACTGTTTGCGGATACGCCTCAGTTCGTTGATGAATTGAGCCGAGTGGCAAATGCTTTTGTAGGCCTCGGTGATTTCCTTGAAAGCGGGCTCCAACTCCGGCGGCAAATAGGCCCCGCCGTACTTCCCAAAGTAGCCCTGCGCATCCGGGTTGCGGCGTAAATACGTGCGATAATCCATACGCCACGCATTCTACCAAATACGGACTCATTTGGCAAGCAATCTTGACAAACGGGAGGCTCATGTGTATGCTTCCGCTCATGCATCGGAGAGTCCAGGTGTTCATCTTGGCTGCAGCCGCATTGCTGAGCGCATGCCAAACTCAAGCTCGCGGAAGCTTCTACCGTCCCGCGCCTCGTCCCGCGCAAGTGCAGTCCCCTCCCGCCAGAACCGGCGCCGGCCTCATCCAGATGCGTCCCCTGGCGCAGCCGACCACCCCGGCCCCCGCGCCAAATTGCGCCGCCGTGTGCGTCATTGACCCGCGCACCGGCCGCGTGCTCTACCAATACAACGCCCACGTCCGCCGCCAGGTGGCAAGCACGCAGAAACTCGTGACCGCACTTTGCGTGCTGGATGCCGGAAACCTGAGAAAAATGGTGACCATTCAGCCGCAGGATGAAGCCGTGCCGCCCTGCAAACTCAACCTCAAGCCCGGCACGAGCTACCGGCGCGGCGACCTCCTGCGCGCCATGCTCACCGGCAGCTACAACGACGTCGCCCTCACGCTCGCGCGCGACACAGCCGGCAGTGTGGACGCCTTTGTCAACCGCATGAACGCGCGCGCCCGCCGCATGCGCATGTTCAACACCCACTTTGCCAACCCCAACGGCCTGCCCGCCCAGCAATACTCAACCGCCTACGATATGGCGCTGGCGGCTTGCTACGCCTACAACAGCCCGCAAATCCGCCTCTGCGTCAATACCCCGGAGTACAAGTTCCGCATGGCCGATGGCAGCCTGCACACCATCAAGTCCACCAACAAGCTCCTCAAGCAGTACCCATGGGTGCACGGCATGAAAACGGGCTTCACCAACGCCGCCGGCAAATGTTTGATCTCTTGCGCCTCCATGCATGGCTCCTCGGTCATCGTCGTGGTGCTGGGCAGCACCAACTTGCGCGTGTGGGGCGAATCGCTCAAATACCTGCGCTGGGCCTTCGGCCGCTCCTGACATCTCCAGGCGGCGACCACGCGTAAGGCGCCAATATCAAGAAACCACGCGCAAAAAACCAAGACGGGCGACAGCGACCGTG
>CANRKN010000018.1 GCA_947631215.1 uncultured Oscillospiraceae bacterium
GGGAACATCGTCAACTGCGTCTATGATTCCGTGAAGCTGCGCATCCTCCACGAGCTGTGCCAGGGACTGGGGATAGGATTGGAGGAATTCTTTCACTCCCCGCTGTTCGATGAAGACGGCCTGGAGCCATAAAGCGATGCCCGCCGGAGCGATCTGCTCCGGCGGGCGTTTTGTTACACTACGGTGAGCTTGATGTCGCCAAGGTCAGTGCCTGACTTTTGCTGCAGAAGCTCGTCCATCTGCTCCTGGGACAGGAGGCTGGGTGGGTTGAGGATGCCCAAGCCGCCGCCGGAAACGTCGTCCAGCGCTTCGTCCGCCAGCTCCTCGGCGGGCTTTTTGTTTTCCTTGTTATCCATGACGGTTCTCCTTTCGTCATGCCCCGGAATCGCGGGGCGGCATGTCTTCTGTCTCTTTATACGTTCCCGGCGGGGAAAAGGGCTAAGGGAAAATATAATTTTTCCCTCGCTCATCCCAGCAGGGGCTTTTTCCTGATCTGGGTCCAGCGGCGGGGGTACTGCGCCGGCGTGGGCTTCACCTTCTCCACGACGACCACCGCGTGGACGGCGTCCGCGCCCGGCACATCGTAGCGGCGTATCTCCCGCACCCGGCCCCCCAGGGCCTTCACGGCGAAGTCCGCCTTTTGGACCTCTTCATCGCAGTCCGGGCCCTTCATGGCGAGAAAGAGGCCGCCCACCTTCACCAGGGGCAGGCACAGCTCCGCCAGCATCACCATCTCCGACACCGCCCGGCTCACGGCGATGTCGAACTTCTCCCGGAGCTGGGGCATCTCCTCCGCCCGGCCCCAGAGGCATTCCACGTCGGTCAAACCCAGCGCCCCGCAGGCTTCCCGGACGAAATCCATCTTTTTCCCCACGCTGTCGAGACAGGTCAGGATCATATCCGGCGTCAGGATGCGCAGGGGCACCCCGGGAAAGCCCGCCCCGGAGCCCACGTCGATGACCTTTTTCCCGGCGAACCCCGCCACGTTCACCAGCGCCGCGCTGTCCAGAAAGTGGAGCCGCGCCGCGGCAGCGGGTTCGGTGATGGCGGTGAGGTTGGTGGTCTCGTTGGCCTTTAGAAGGAGCGCGCCGTAGCGGGCCATGGCCCCGATCTGCGCCTCGTCCGCCGGCACGCCCAGGGCCGCCAGCCCCTGGCGGATGATGTCTTCCATAAATTCACCTCATAGCAAAGCAGGCGCACATCTGTGCGCCTGTTGCCTTTCAAACGACTATTCAAGCGGCTGTGAAGAATTCCAGCTTCCCCATCTTCGCCACGCATTCATAGCCCGCGCCCATATCCCGGGCGGAGACGTAGGTGGCGCCGTCGGAGGGGTCCCAGCCCTCCAGAGCCAGCTTGGCGGCCAGCACGGCGGAGTCATCCGGCTCCACGTAGATCATGCCGTTGGTCACCATGTCGAACTGATTCTTGGCGAAGACCACCTCGTAGATGTTGCCGTTCTCGCCGGCGAAGGCGTCGTCATGCATCCGGTTGACGCACACGCTGCCCACGGCCACCTGGGTCTCAAAGCTCTCCCCCGCCGCCATGGCGTAGATGAGCCGGCTGAGCCAGTAGAGGTCCGTTTCATTATAATATGTGCTGCCCTGTTCCAGCGGCTTCACCGGGCCGGCGGACAGGTCGATGCGCCACTGGAGCTTGTCCCAGGACGCGGTGAGGCCCACGCACTTCACCAGCTCCTCCATGGGCAGGGCCACGGTGCCGTTCAGGGTCTTCACCCCGTGGGGCACATAGAGGTACCGGTCGTTGCACATGAACCAGCGCTGGCCCTCCTGGGCCGTCATCAGAAGGCCATCCATGGCCATGGAGAGGCTGCTGCCGTAATCGATGAGCTGGATATCCTGACCGATGGCGGCGAACAGGTCCCGCACCTCCATATAGGGCTCCCCGTCCAGGATCGCGCACTGGCCCCGGGGGGCCCCGTCCACGTATACCGGGACGGACAGACGGTTATCCGTAGTGGCCGTGGGCGCGGCGGTGGGGTCGGTCTCGTCCCCCAGGACCACGAAGGTGGCCTCGGGGAGCGCATCCTCCTCCGCCGCCAGGGCGGTGGCGCTGTCCCGCGCGAACATCGTCTGGCTCATCACGCCTATCGCAAGGCAGCTCGCGCACAGGATCGCCGCTATTTTCGCAAACCAACGATTTTTCATCCGGACCGCCTTCCTTTCGCATGATCGTCAAAATATTTGCAGGATATAGCACCCCAACATTCATTTTGGTGATCATATTATATCGAAAAGAAAGCCATCAAAACAATCGGCATTGTGGCAAAATCGGGGGTTTTCAAATTGGGGATTGTACCAAATGCACAAGAAATTGTGGATTTTTTCCGAAAAAATCGGCAGCGAAAATCTATATCTTGTGGCCGCAAACGCCCATGGGGCAATAGTTTTTTGTAATTTCGACAGAAATTTCCAAAAAAATTGACGCACCTTTGGGGGCACAACTCACGTTATGTCTACAAAAATGCAAAATTTCCGTCATTTTATGTCAACTGTTTCAGCGCCTGGGCCAGCTGATCGGGGCAGGAGGTGCCCTTGCCGTTGCAGTCGATGCCCTCCAGCTTGGATATGGCCTCTTTCACGGGCATGCCCTCCACCAGGCGCATGATACCCTTGAGATTTCCGTTGCATCCCCCCACTATCTCCACACTTTTGATGACGCCATTTTCCTCGGTCACATGCATGAGACGGGAGCAGGTCCCCTTGGGCTGATAGGTAACTTCCATTTTATGTTTCTCCTTTTACGTTGACGTTTTTATCGAAGGAAGCATATTGCGCCGGGAAGGCGCATATACTTCATTGATACATATTACCGACACCCCCCTGGCCTTCGGCCGAAAGGAGCATCCCCATGAAGTTCAAAGTGTTCACCGTGGTCCTGCTGGGCCTGTGTTTTCTGGCGCTGGCGGTCATGAGCGGCGCCATCCCCGTCACCGTCCCGGGCCGGGCCACGGACAGAGCCCCGGCGGCCGAAGCGGTCCCCGCCGCGGCGGTCCCCACGGCCCGGGCCATGCCCCGCGTCACCGTGCCGCCCACCGCCGGGCCCACGCCGTTGCACACGGCCAGCCCCGCGCCCGGTCCCACGGCTGAGCCTTCGGAGGCGCCGGAGCGCACCATTGCGCCATCAGCCATGCCGACGATCACGGCAACGCCTACATACACGCCCGCGCCCACGTCCGCGCCGTCACCCGCCCCGACGGCGGCGCCCACAGAAGCGTCCGCCCCAGCGACAGCGGATGAGACCGCCTGGTGGGAGCCGGAGGCGGTGGCGGTGTCCACCACCATCACCTGGGTCCATGACCCCATCAACAACGTGACGGACCACGACGTGGACGCCTTCGCCCTGCTGGATAGGCCCCCGGAGATATCCCTGCCCAAGTCGGGGCCCCAGATACTTATCATACACACCCACGGCACGGAGGCCTATACCCCCGACGGGGCGGACCGGTACGAGGCCCTGGAGCCCTACCGCACCACGGACGAGGAGCAGAACGTCACCCGCGTGGGCCGGGCTCTGGCCGACGCCCTGGAGGGCTACGGCCTGGACGTGCTGGTGGATACGGAGCTATACGATTATCCCAACTACGACGGGGCCTATGTCCGCAGCGGCGAGGCCATGGAGGACTATCTCTCCCAATACCCCTCCCTGGCCATGATCATCGACCTGCACCGGGACGCCATCGGGGACGGAGAGGTGGCCTACGGGCCCGTGTCCGACGGGGCGGCCCAGATGATGTTCGTCATGGGCTCGGAGGGGGCCTTGAGCTACCCCAACTGGGAGAAGAACCTGGCGCTGGCCATGAGCCTGCAGGGGCTGGTGGACGAGGCGTATCCCCATCTCATGCGGCCCACGACGCTGTGCTCCAACCGGTACAACCAGCAGCTCACGCCGGGAAGCCTGCTGTTGGAGGTGGGGGCCACGGGCAACACGCTGCAAGAGGCCCTCGCCGCCGTGGACCTGTTCGCCCAGGCGGTGGGCCCCGCCCTGGCCGCCAGGGTGGGCGCATAAACGAGGCGGGATATGGGTATGCTTTTCCTGTCCCGCGCTTACATAACTGCGCTGAGCGCAGTATACCACAAGGGGGCAGAAAATGAAAGTATCCGATATCATGTCCGGCCACGTGATCAGCGTGGGCCAGAAGGAGCCGGTGACCGTGGCAGCCCGGCTGATGAAGCGCCACAACCTGGGGGCGCTGCCGGTGTGCGACGAGCGGGGCAACCTCCGGGGCCTGGTAACGGACCGGGACATCGTCACCCGGTGCATCGCCATGGACCTGGACCCCACGGACACCATGCTCCGGGAGATCATGAGCCGGGGCGTCACCACCTGCCGGCCCGGGGACGACGCGGACCGGGCCGCCGCGGCCATGGGCCGGGAGCAGATACGCCGTCTCCCTGTGACGGAGGACGGGCGTCTCGTGGGGATGGTGTCTCTCGCGGACATGGCCCGGCGGGAGAAGCTCACCATGGAGGCGGCCGCCGCCCTGGGGGACATCTCCGCCAATATCAGAAGAGGATAGCAAAAGACCTGCCTCGCGGCAGGTCTTTCTTAATTAGATGAACTTGACGCCCAGCGAGGCCGCCCTATGCCAGCCCGACGCCCGGCGGGAACCGGCAGTGTGCCGGATGCGGTTGGTGAGCGAAGCGAACTTTAGCAGCAGGCATACTGCCGGGCCCGTCCGGGCAAAACCTGCGTCCTCAAAGGGCGGCCCTACACGCTTACCATTTTAATACGCCACGCCCCAGATGATCATGTGCTTGGCCGGGCGGCCGCAGCAGGGGCAGACGTCGCCCAAGTTCTCTTGGGCGAAGGGGATGCACCGGCTGGACACGCCGGCGGCCTCCTTCATCTTCTCCTCGCAGGCGGCGTCGCCGCACCACATGGTCTTGACGAAGCCGTCCATGGCCTTGGCCCTGACCTCCTCCACGGTCTGGGCGGGCCAGGTGTGACTGTCCAGATTGGCCTTGGCCTTGTCGAACAGGGCCTGCTGCACCGTCTCCAACAGGGCGGGGATGGCGCTTTCAAGCTCCTCCAGGGGGATGAACACCTTCTCCTGGTTGTCCCGCCGGACGGCCACGGCCTGGCCGTTCTCCAGGTCCCGGGGACCGATCTCCAGCCGCAGGGGCACGCCCTTCATCTCATACTCGGCGTACTTCCAGCCGGGGCTGTTGTCGGAGAAGTCGCCCTTGACCCGAAGGCCGATGGCCTTGAGCCGCTCCACCAGCTTCTCCGCCGCCTCGGTGACGCCGGGCTTGTGGGCGGCGATGGGCAGCACCACCACCTGGGTGGGGGCCACCCGGGGCGGCAGCACCAGGCCCCGGTCGTCCCCGTGGGTCATGATGAGCCCGCCGATGGACCGGGTGGTGAAGCCCCAGCTGGTCTGGTGGGGATAGACGGCCTGGTTGTTCTTATCCTGGAAGGTGATGTCGAAGGCCCGGGTGAAGCCGTCGCCGAAGTAGTGGCTGGTGGCGGACTGCAGGGCCTTGTGGTCGTGCATCATGCACTCGATGGTGTAGGTGTTCTCCGCACCGGCGAACTTCTCCTTGTCGGTCTTGTTGCCCCGGATGACGGGCATGGCCAGCAGCTCCTCATAGCACCGGGCGTATATCTCCAGCATCTGCAGGGTCTCTTCTCTTGCCTCCTCCTCGGTGGCGTGGAGGGTGTGGCCCTCCTGCCAGAGGAATTCCCGCCCCCGGAGGAAGGGCCGGGTGGTCTTTTCCCAGCGCACCACGCTGCACCACTGGTTATATTTCATGGGCAGGTCCCGCCAGGAGTGGAGGATGTTTTTCCAATGGTCGCAGAAGAGCGTCTCGCTGGTGGGGCGCACGCAGAGCCTCTCCGGCAGCTCCTCGCTGCCGCCCACCGTCACCCACGCGCACTCGGGGGCGAAGCCCTCCACGTGGTCCTTCTCCTTCTGCAAAAGGCTCTCGGGGATGAACATGGGCATGGACACGTTCTCATGGCCGGTCTTTTTGAACTCGCCGTCCAGCCAGTTCATGATGTTCTCCCATATGGCGTAGCCATAGGGCCGCATGACGAAAAAGCCCTTCACGCCGGAGTAGTCCACCAGCTCCGCCTTGGTGCACACGTCGGTGTACCACTGGGCGAAGTCCTGATCCATGGAGGTGATCTGGGTCACCTGCTTGTTGTTGGCCATAATGCGCGACCTCTTTTCTTGTTGTTAGCTTTCCCATTTTATAGTCGGGAGGGACCCTTGTCAAGTGAATACTTGACCGGCCGGGGCTCCGTGCCGTATAATATATCGTTGTGCAAGCCACATAGACCGGCGCCGGGGGACCCGGCGGCTGGAAAGGAAACGATATGAACAAACAGCGATATCTTGCGGAGCTGGGGCAGCTGCTCATCTTCATGACAAGCGCGGACCGGGCCCTCACCCTGGAAAAATTCGGGGACCTGTTCGACCAGGCCGGTCCCGGCGGGGCGGAGGCCCTGGCCGGGCGCATCGGCTCCCCCACCAAAAACGCCATACGCCTGAGCCGCAGCTACATGCCCGGATGCCTCACGGACGAGATACTGTTCCAGGGCATGGACCTGGACATGCCCGCCCCGGAGCCGGAACCCGTGGAAGAGCCCGAGCCCGAGGAAGAAGCGGAGGAGCCGGCGGAGCCCCACTATGCCGGGCCGGAGATGCCGGACCTTACCGACATGCCCGACCTTCCCGACCTGCCGGATGCCCCGGCGGCGGAGACCTCCGATAAGGAGCCCGAGCCCGATGAGGCGGAAGGGGACGAAGGACCGGAGAAAGCGTCCGCGCCCGCTCCCGTTCCGGCGGACAAGGGCCGGTTCGTGGCCGTGCCCATCCATGAGGAGCCTCACGGGGAGGAAGAGCCCGAGGAAGAGGACGAGCCGCCCCGGCGGCCGGAGCCCCGGGTGGTGCGGCCCATGAGCCCCTGGGTAGGCGCGCCGCTGTTCATCCTGTCCATCCTGGTGCTAGGCCTGCCCCTGGCGGCGCTGGTGCTGGTGTTGATCCCCGTGCTGCTGGCCCCCGGGGCCCTGGTGCTGGGCGGGGCGGTGCTGGCGGCCATCGGCGGGCTGTGGTGCATAAGCTACGTGGCCGACGCGGCGCTGATGTTCGGCCTGGCCGCGTTCATCCTGGGCCTGGCGCTGCTGGTGCTGTGGTGCGGCTTCGCGCTGGATGTGGGGCTGGTGAAGCTCTGGATCCGGGCCATAACGGGCCTGAAACACGTATTCCTGGGAAGGAGTGTGCGCTGAGATGAAAAAAGCGTGGCATATCGTGAGCGCCATCGCCATGAGCTGCATCCTGCTGGGCGTCGTGGGCATGGCCGTGGGCTTTTTCACCGGCAGTTCCCCCTCCGTCATCGAGAGCCACGGCCACATCGGCCAGTACGCCGAGCGTTTGGCCATGAACTGGGCCGTGCTGAAGCAGAACGCCAACCTGCTCATAGACCAGGTGCGGACTTTCCTGGCCGGACTATTTTAAAGAAGGTATCTTTCCATGAACATATCCCCCTTCCGGGTGGAGGAGTGGATGAACGCCTACGAGACAGGCGCCCGCTTCAACATCGCGGAGACATGCGTGGACTCCGTGTCCATGAACGAGCTGTTCGCCCTGACGGGTACGGACCCGGCCGCCTTCTGGGACACGCTGGGCAGCCGCCGCTTCACCTACGGCGCCATCCAGGGCGACCCCGCCTTTTTGGACGGCGTGTGCGGGCTCTACAAGACCTTAAAGCCCGAGAACATCGTGCCCACCCACGGGGCCGCCGGGGCCAACCATCACCTCTTTTACTCCCTGGTGGAGCCGGGGGACAAGGTGATCTCGGTGAGTCCTACCTACCAGCAGCTCTACTCCATCCCCGCCTCCTTCGGCGCGGACGTACATATCCTGCCCCTGCGGCGGGAGAACGGCTTCCTCCCGGACCCGGACGAGCTGCGCGCGCTCACATCCGGCGGGGCGAAGCTCATCTGCCTCAACAACCCCAACAACCCAACCGGGGCCCTGATGGACAGGGCCCTCCTGGAGGAGATGGTGTCCATCGCCCGGGAGGCGGGAGCATACCTTCTCTGCGACGAGGTGTACCGGCATTTGAACCAGGGCGAGAGCTGGACCGAGTCCATTGCGGACCTCTATGAAAAGGGCATATCCGTCAGCAGCATGTCCAAGGTCTTTTCCCTGGCGGGCCTGCGGCTGGGCTGGATAGGCACCCGGGACGAGGCGCTTCTGCGTTCCATCTGGTCCCACCGGGACTACGACCACATCTCCTGCGGCATGTTTGACGAGACGGCGGCGGCCCTGGCCCTGGGGCATAAGGACGCGCTGCTGGCCCGCAGCCGGGCCATCGTCCGGGAGAACCTGGCATTGCTGGATGAGTGGGTGAACGCCGAGCCCCACGCGGGCTACGTGAAGCCCCGTGCCGGCACCACGGCGCTGGTATTTTACGACTTCGACATGCCCTCCCGTACCTTCTGCGAGCGGCTCTATCATGAGACCGGCGCCTTCGTCACGCCGGGGGAGTGCTTCGGGATAGAACATTGCATGCGCATAGGCTACGCCAGCGACAGAACGACGCTGGAAGAGGGCCTGGCCGCCATGAGCGATTTCTTCAAAACCTTGGAAAAAGAGGGGGTAGCCGTATGCCGCGATTGAGCGATCGGGTAGGCACCTTCACCGACTCCGTGATACGCCGGATGACCCGCATTTCCGACCAGTACGGGGCTATCAACCTCTCCCAGGGCTTCCCCGACTTCGACCCGCCCAGGCCCATGCTGGACAGGCTTTCCCAGGTGGCCTACGAGGGGCCGCACCAGTACTCCGTCACCTTCGGGGCCAAAAACCTGCGGGACGCCCTGGCGGCCAAGCAGGGCCGGGCCATCGGCCGCGCCATCGACCCGGACAGGGAGATCGTCGTCACCTGCGGGGGCACGGAGGCCATGATGTGCGCCATGATGACCATCTGCAACCCCGGCGACAAGGTGATGGTCTTCTCCCCGTTCTACGAAAACTACGGCGCGGACGCCATATTGTCCGGGGCGGAGCCCATCTATATCCCCTTGGTCCCGCCGGACTATGATTTTGACCTCTCCCTCATTGAGCAGGGCTTTCAGGCCGGGGCCAAGGCCATCATCATCTGCAACCCCTCCAACCCCTGCGGCAAGGTGTTCACGAGGGAAGAGCTGACCGCCATCGGCGAGCTGTGCCTCAAGTACGACGCTTTCGCCGTCACCGACGAGGTATATGAGCACCTGGTGTACGCCCCGAATGAGCATGTGTACATGTCCGCCCTGCCGGGGATGTTTGAGCACACCATCACCTGCAACTCCCTGTCCAAGACCTTCTCCGCCACCGGCTGGCGCCTGGGCTACCTCATCGCCCCGGCGGACGTGTCCGAGAGCGCCAAAAAGGTCCACGACTTTCTCACCGTGGGCGCCGCCGCGCCTTTGCAGGAGGCGGCAGTGGTGGGGCTCCGGTTCCCGGAGAGCTACTATGAGGACCTGCGGGCCCTCTACACCGAAAAACGGGACTACTTCCTGGCGGGCCTGGACAGAATAGGGCTCAAGCACAACGTGCCCCAGGGGACCTATTTCGTGCTCATCGACATCGCCGGCTTCCTGGCCCTGCCCCGGTTCGCCGGGTGGACGGACCTCCAGTTCTGCGAATGGATGATAAAGGAGATAGGCGTGGCCGCCGTGCCCGGGTCCAGCTTCTTCAAGGAGCCGGTGAACAACCTCATCCGTCTCCACTTCGCCCGACAGAAGGACACCATCGACGAGGCCCTGCGGCGGCTGGAAAAGCTCCAGGACCTACTCAACTGACAAAAAACAGCGGACGGTCAAAACCGTCCGCTGTTCCCTTTTTGTTCTTTCACATCAGGTCCTGGTCCAGGGGCATGGACTGCAGCACCGCGCTGTCCCCTGCCGCCAGGCGCACCGCGTGGGGCAGGTTCTCGCACCGGACGGAGGCGTGCACGCCGCCGTTCTCCCCGTCCAATGTCCAGGCCACCGGCTCCCGGAAGGCGAAGTTCACGCTCCGGCTGCGCAGGAGCGTCACGTATTCGCTGTCGAACTTGTTGGCCAGGATGTCCGTCACGATGGTCCCCAGCTGCAGCACGCTCTCCGGCGTGCGGATGAGGATGACCTCGAACAGCCCGTCGCTCAGGGATATCCCCAGACTGTCGCTCAGGCGGATGACCCCCGCCACGGACCGGGAATTGGTGACCGCACCGAAGATGAAGTCGTCCTCCAGCACGCCCCCGTCGTGCTCCACCCGCGTCCACTGGTGGGTGATGCGGGGCAGGCGGTTCAGCCCCTCCAATATGTACGCCAGACGGCCCAGGGCGTTTTTCTGGTCCTGGGGCGTCTCGTAGGACACGTCCGTGAACGCGCCGAAGCCGGCCACATAAGTGAAGTACCGCTCCCGGTTCATCAGCCCCACGTCGAAGGGGATGGTCTTATCCCCCGCGGCGGTGAGGGCCGCCTGGGCCGGGTCGTGGCTGATGCCCAGCGTCGCGGCGCAGTCGTTGGTGGTGCCCATGGGGATATAGCCCAGCACCGGCCGGCGCTCCACGGTCATGAGGCCGGACACCGTCTCGGCCAGGGTCCCGTCCCCGCCCACGCACACGATGCGGTCATATTTATCCGCCGCCTCCGCGGCCATCCGGGGCGCGTCGCCCCGCTTGTCCGTAAAGGCAACGGTAGTCTCATACCCGGCTTCGTGGAAGTTCAGAAGCACCTTCCCCAGGCCGTTTTTGAACCCGCCCTTCCCGGCGTTGGGATTGATAAGCAAATACAGTTTTTTCATCCATCATCACCCGGCATATTATACCGGGACACGGAGAAAAAAGCAACCGGTCACCCCATTTCCCGGGATTTTTTAATTTTTCGCGGAAAAATTCATTTTTTTCTTGGAATTATGCAAAAACCGCGCTATAATCATATTATGTAAATCGAAAATGGCCGATCAGCGGCCATGTCCCGGCGTGGCCGGGGCGGGGAGGTACATGGATATGATAGACTGGACGGAGCAGCAGGAGCAGGAGATGATCGCCCGGGCCAAGGCCGGCGACCCTGAGGCCAACTATCAGCTGAGCCTGTGGGCTCTGGAGCGGGGCGAGGAGGAGCCGGACGAGATACGCTGGAACCGCTTGGCCGCCAAGTGTCTGGTGAAGGCCGCCCAGGCGGGCCACGGCCCCGCCCAGGAGCGGCTGCAGGCCCTTTTGGAGCAGAACGCCCAGCCCGCCGCGCCGGAGAAAATGGCGCCCCCTGCCGAGCCTGTCCCCATCAGCGGCGCCCGCAGGGCCCGCCATGCCGCGGCTAAAGAGGAAGAGAAAAAGCCTGCACGCAGCGGCCGCCGTGCCGCGGCCGGGGCGGAAGAGAAAAAACCGGCCCGCCGCATGCCCCGCATCGTGCCCAAGGACGAGGTATACGACGAGGATGAGGAGGAGCCGGAGGACTACGGGGACGAGGAAGAAGAGGAGGAAGAGCGCCCTGTACGCCGGAAGAAGGCAAAGTCCGGCGGCAAAAAGGCCACGCCTTTCTCCAGCTGGGGCGAGGCCCAGTGGCGGCAGATGGAACGCATATGCATCGGGATATGCGCCCTTCTCATCGTGGCCATCGCCGTGATGTTCTTCACCGGCCGCCGCCGGGGCAGTTCCGGCCAAGCGGCTGACCCCACCATGCCCCAGGCCGGGCAGGTGACGGAGGCCACCCCGGAGCCTGAGGTGGAGCCCTATCCCGACGACACGGTGAAGGCGGCCATCCAGGCCTCGGACATCGAGGTGCAGCCGGCGGACCTGGACTATGTGAAGGCGGCCACCACCGCCACCGTCACCGTGGGCACCGGCAACAAGACGCTGCGCCTGCGCTCCGGCCCCAACACCAACTACCGGCAGCTGGCGGAGATGCCCAACGGCACCGCCGTGGACGTGTTCGCCAAGAAGGACGACTGGGCCCTGGTCCTCTACCAGGCCGACGACGGCCCCCTCTACGGCTGGTGCAGCAGCTCGTATCTGATCACCACCTCGGGGTCTGTAGGCTGATACCAAGGCGGCAAAACAAAAAGGCGGCGGGCTGTGGAAACACGGCCCGCCAAAGCATAGGGTTGTGGGATAAAGATATGAGCCGGGCCCTCCGGGACCCATTGGATAAGCTGTGATTAGAGGATAACCCCTTTGCCCGGCTTTGTAAAGAGCGAGAAAGCACTACTTTTGTCGAGCGGACATTTTTCTCTCACAGGAAAAAGGCGCTCTCCGCCCGCCGGGCATAGTTGGCCTCCAGCATCGCCCGGTGGGACAGGAAATCCCCGTCGTCGAAATACCGCGCTCCCGCCGGGCACAGCCGGATGCACGCCTGACACTTGATGCACACGCCCGTGGTCACCGCGGGGTCGGCTGCATCCACGGACCCCATAGGGCATACCTTGGCGCATGTCCCGCAGCGGGTGCACTTGGCCATATCCGTCTTGGGCACAGCCTTCAAAAACCTTGCGGGTTCCCCGTCCGCCCGCAGGGGCGTATAATATTTCTCCGGCGGCATGGCGCCCGGCACGGTCTCAAGGGCCGGGCCGTTTTTTTGCGCCTTTCCGGCCAGCGCCTCCCCGAATGCGGCCAGCGCCGCCAGGTCCGCTTCGTCGGGCCGGCCTGTCCCCAAGGTGGGTGCAAAGCTGTGCTCCGAGGCCACCGCCCCGGCGCCCAGCACCGTGAACCCGTTGTCCCGGGCCAGCAGGAACAGCTCCGCCAGGGCGTCGTCAAAGGCCCGGTTCCCAAAGCACACCACCGCCCCGCACAGGGCGCCGTTTCCATGGATACGGTCCCGGATATAGGGCATGAGCTTGTTGGGCACCCGCCCGGCGTACACCGGCGTGCCCAGTATCACCAGGTCCTCCGGTCCGAAGGCAACGTCCCCCGTCCGAGCCTCCGGCAGGGTGAAGTCCGCCGCCGCAAAGGGCAGGCCCAGGGCATTTGCCGCCGCTTGGCCTACGGTCTCCGCCGCGGTCCTCACGTTCCCGCAGGGGCTGAAATACACAGCGCATACCCGCTCCACGCTCATCCCTCCGCCTTCTTTTTCAGCTGATACAAAAGGTTCAGGGCCTCCAGCGGCGTGACGGTGTTCAGGTCCAGGTCCTGCAATTGCCTCGCCAGCTCCCCGCCGGCCACGTCCAGCATGGACACCTGCTCCGGCGCGGGGCCCGATACGGGCATGCTCCCCCCGGCCCCCTCCGATTCAAGCTCGGAGAGATACTGCTTTGCCTTTTTGATTACCGGGTCCGGCACGCCGGCCAGCTTCGCCACCTCGATGCCGTAGCTGTCGTCGGCGGCACCGGGGACGATCTTCCGCAGGAATATGAGGGTGCCCCCCTGCTTTTTGGCGGTGATGTTGTAGTTTTTCACCCCGTCCAGGGTGCCCTCCAAAGCGCTGAGCTCGTGGTAGTGGGTGGCGAACATGGTCCGGGCCCCCAGCTTCCGTTTGTCGGCGCAGTATTCCAGCATGGCCCTGGCGATGGCCATGCCGTCGAAGGTGGAGGTGCCCCGGCCGATCTCGTCCAGGATGAGCAGGCTCGCCCCCGTGGCGTGGCGGAGGATGTCCGCCATCTCCGCCATCTCCACCATGAAGGTGGACTGGCCGCTGGCCAGGTCGTCAGAGGCGCCGATGCGGGTGAACACCCGGTCCACGATGCCCACGGAGGCGCTCTTCGCGGGGACAAAGGAGCCCATCTGGGCCATGAGCACGATGAGGGCCGTCTGGCGCATATAGGTGGATTTGCCCGCCATGTTGGGGCCTGTGATGATGGCGACCCTATCGGAGGTATCGTTCAAAAACGTGTCGTTGGGCACGAAGAGGACGTTTTTCTGGGCCTGTTCCACCACCGGGTGGCGGCCCTCCGTGATGCGGACGGACCGGCCCACGTCCACCTCCGGGCAGACATAGCGGTTTTTGACCGCCACTTCGGCCAGGGAACACAGGGCGTCCAGCTCCGCCGCCTTCGCCGCCGCGGCCTGGACCCGCTCCACCTGGGCAGCCACCCGCACCCGCAGGGCGGAGAATATCTCATACTCCCGCTCGGCCAGCTTGTCCTTCGCCCCCAGCAGGGTATTCTCCAAATCTTTGAGCTCCGGGGTGAAGTACCGCTCATTGGAGACCAGCGTCTGTTTTCGTATGTAGTCCTCCGGCAGGGGCGCGTCCCCGGCGGACCGGGGCACGTCGATGTAGTAGCCAAAGACCTTGTTGTAGCCCACCTTCAGCTTCTTGATGCCCGTGCGCTCCCGCTCCCGGGCCTCCAAAGCCACCACCATGCCGGCGCCGTTGTCCCGCACGTCCCGGAGGCGGTCCACCTCTTCGTCCGCCCCGGGCCGGAGGATGCCCCCCTCCCGGACGGAGAAGGGCGGCTCGTCGCCGATGATGGTCATAATGTCGTCCCGCAGGTCGTCCAGGGTGTCCAGGGCGGCGATGTCCTTGAGGGCCCCGCTGCGGGCGCCGGACAGCAGCTCCGCCAGGCGGGGCAGCTTTCCGAAATAGGTCCCCAGGGCCAGCAGGTCCCGGCCGTTGGCGGTGCCGTAGACGCACCGGCCTATGAGCCGCTGGATGTCCCCGATGTCCCGCAGGGTCAGTATGAGCTCGGGCCGGAGGATGGCGTCAGAATATAGCTCCTCCACGGCGGAGAGCCGCCGCCGGATGGCCACCGGGTCCAGCAGAGGCCGCTCCACCCAGGAGCGCAAAAGCCGCCCGCCCATAGGGGTCTTGGTCCTGTCCAGCACCCAGAGGAGGCTCCCCCGCTTTTCCCCGGTGCGCAGGTTTTCCGTGAGCTCCAGGTTCCGGCGGGTGGTGTAGTCGAGCTCCATATACCGCCCCGGTCCGAACCGGTCCAGCCGACGGATATGGGAGATATCAAACTTCTGTGTCTCGATGATGTAGCTTAAAAGCGCCCCCGCCGCCAATGTCTCCGCCGGGGTGATGACCTCGCCGAACCGGTCGTAGACCAGCCTGCGGCAGGCCTCCTGCTCGAAGCGCCCCGCCTCCTTTTCCGGCAGGCAGTCCAGCTTCTGCAAAAAGGCGGCGATGGCCTCATTCTTCTCCGCCCCGGCGGAGAGCACCGCCTCCCGGGGAGAGAACCGCCCCAGCTCGTTGGCCATGTGCCCGGCGGCCTCGGCGGAAAAGCCCTGGACGCAGAACTCCCCCGTGGAGATGTCGCAGAAGGCCGCGGCCCCCTCGTCCCCCTCCAGCCACAGGGCGCAGAGATAGTTGGACTTGCCCTCCTCCAGCATGGAGCTGTCCGTGACGGTGCCGGGGGTGATGATGCGGATGACGCCCCGGTCCACCAGGCCCGTGGCGGCGGCGGGGTCTTCCAGCTGTTCGCATATGGCCACCTTGTACCCCTTGGCGATGAGCCGGGCGATATAGGCCTCGCAGGAATGGAACGGCACGCCGCACATAGGCGTCTGCTCCTCCTCCGGCTTGCCCCGGTCCCTTGTGGTCAGGGCCAGGTCCAGCTCTTTGGAGGCCAGCTTCGCGTCCTCGTCGAACATCTCGTAAAAATCGCCCAGGCGGAAAAAGAGCAGGCAATCCGGGCACTGCTCCTTGATTTTGTAATATTGCCGCTTCATGGGGGTCATCTCAGCCATGATGCAAATCCTCTTTTTCTCGTTACTTCACAGTATTCCTCAGCACGCCTATGCCCTCTATCTCGCATTCCACCACGTCGCCGGGCTTCAGGAACTTCGGCGTGTCGAAGCCCATGCCCACCCCGGCGGGGGTGCCGGTGGCGATGACGGTGCCGGGAAGCAGGGTCATACCCGCACTGAGCTCGGCGATGGTGTCGGCGATGGATGTTATGAGCTGGTCGGTGACCGCGCTCTGGCGCTGCTCTCCGTTCACCCGGGCGGTGATGCGCAGCGCCGGAGGGAAGGGCACCTCGTCGGCGGTGAGGATGCAGGGGCCCATGGGGGTGAAGCCGTCCAGGCCCTTGCCGTAATACCACTGCTTGTGGGCGGTCTGGAGCGTCCGGGCTGACACATCGTTCAGCACCGTGTAGCCGAACACATACTGCCCCGCCCGTTCCGCGGACACTTGCTTCGCCGCGGGGCCGATGATCACCGCCAGCTCCGCCTCATAGTCCAGCTTCTCCACGAGACCCGGATGGCTGTCGATGAACCCCTCCGGGGCCACCGCCTCCGGCACCCGCTTGGAGAAGTAGACGGCCACGGGCTTGTCCTTGGCGAAGGCCTCGCCGTTGAATTTGGCGGCCTCTTTGGCGTGGTCCACATAGTTCATGCCGAGGCATATCACATCCTGCCGGGGCCGGGGGATGGGGGCCAGGAGCGTCACACTTTCCAGAGGCACCTCCGCCCCCAGGGGCGCGGCCTTTACGGCGGCGAGACCCGCCTCGATGGCGGACACCATGTCGGCGTAGGGCAAGGGCCGCACCGCCTTCTCATCGGCGGTCAGCGCGCCCACCTTTTCCTGTCCGTTTTCCAGGTATGTCACCAGCTTCATAAGCTCTCCTCCTAGTCGAAGCGCGTGGTCCAATGGGCCGCGCCGTGGGCCTCAAAGCACATCTTGATCTGCTCATAGATGTTCTTGTTTTCGGACAGCGGCGGCAGGCCATCCAGCGCAAAATAGCCGCTCTCCGTGGTCTCGGTGTTGGGCTCAAAATGCCCGCCGGTGGCGTGGCACAGCACGAATATCTTGCATATCTTGTGGGCGTATTCGGGCCAGTTGTGCTTATCCCGATCCTGCACGGCGACGATGAGGTCGGCCGCGGCGTCCAGCCCTGCCTCCTCCTTCACTTCCTTCACCGTGTTCTCCCCCACGGAGAGCCCCGCGTCCACCCAGCCGCCGGGCAGGGACCACCGGCCGTCCAGCTCCCGGACCAGCAGTATTTTTCCGTCCTCAAAGATGGCCGCCCGGGTGTCCAGCTTGGGCGTCTGATAGCCCGTCTCATTGCAGAACAGGTCCCGGACCTTCTCCGGGGAGATGTCCGTCTTGTGGGCCACCATCTCCGCCGCGATGGCCCGGATGCGCTCATAGCGCTCTATGTCGAAGCGGTTGTCCGTGTATTCCAGCCCCGCCTGGGCCAGGGCCTGCAGCTCCACCGCCCAGGAAAGCCAGGGGCTCCTGTCGTTCCCGCTCATACCGGCTCCCCGTACAGCGCCCAGGTGGTGCTGTCCGTTATTTTTACGTCGATGAACTGTCCCACCAAGGACTTGTCCCCGGCCAGATGCACCAGCCGGCCCCCCTTGGTGCGGGAGGACAAATTATAGGGGCTTTGCCCCGTCTCGCCGTCCACCAGCACCCGCACCGTACTGCCCACGTAGGCGGCGTGCTTCTCTCCGGATATGCGGTTTGAAAGGTCTAAGAGCTTATCGAACCACACCTGCTTCTCCGCCCTCGTCACCGGGTCGGGCATGGATGCCGCCGGGGTGCCGGCGCGGGGGGAGAAGATGAAGGTGAACATGGCGTCATATTTGACTTCCTCCACAAGAGAGAGGGTGTCGTTGAAGTCTTCTTCCGTCTCCCCGGGGAAGCCCACGATGATGTCCGTGGTCAGCACCAGGTCCGGCATGTATTTGCGCGCCGCGGCCACCTTTTCCAGGTACTTTGCCCTATCGTAGTGCCGGTTCATCTCCTTGAGGATGCGGTCCGAGCCGGACTGGAGGGGCAGGTGGATGTGGTGGGCGCAGTGCTCGCTTTCGCCCATGACCCTGAAGAGCTTTTCCGTGGCGTCCTTGGGGTGGCTGGTCATGAACCGCAGCACATAGTCGCCGGGTATCCTGTCAAGCTCCGCCAAAAGGTCCGGGAAGTCCACCTCTTCCTCCAGGCCCTTGCCGTAGCTGTTCACGTTCTGGCCCAGGAGGGTGATGTCCTTGTACCCCGCCGCCACCAATTGCTTCGCCTCGGCGATCACGTCCTCCGGACGGCGGCTCCGCTCCCGGCCCCGGACATAGGGCACGATGCAGTAGGAGCAGAAGTTGTCGCAGCCGTTCATGATGGAGAGCCACGCCTTCACGGCGCTGTCCCGCTCTCTGGGCAGGCCCTCCGCCACCACGCCCTCAGAGGGCTCCGCGGCGATGAGTCGGCGCTTGCCGCCCCGGCGGTGCCGCCGCTCCATGGCGGCCAGGAGCAGCTCCGGGAACTGCCACAGCTCATGGGGCCCGAAGGCCAGGTCCACCACCTGGTAGGAGTTTTTGATCTTCTCCCGCATGACGGGCTGCTGGGTCATGCACCCGCCCACGCACACGATGAGGTCGGGGTTTTTCGCCTTTTTGTGGTTCAGAGCCCCCACGTTCCCCAGCACCCGCTTTTCCGCGTGCTCCCGCACGGCGCAGGTGTTCACGGCGATGAGGTCGGCTTTGTCCTCGTCATCGGTGAGCGCATAGCCGCACTGGGTGAGCCAGCCCCGCAGTATCTCGCTGTCGGACTCGTTCTGCTGACAGCCGTAGGTGTCCACCAGGGCATAGTGGGGCCGGTGGGCGATAAGGGTGCGTATTTTCTGGCAGTACTGCTCCTGCTGGAGCCGTTCCTGGGTGGTGATCTCCCGGCGCTGGTACATAAATTCTCTCCTTATATGCCTGCCCGACGGGCGGCGAGAACCGGCAGTGCCCCGCACGCGCTCGGTGAGCGAAGCGAACTTTAGCGGGAGGGGCCCTGCCGGGCTCAGCCGCCCCAGGACTTGGTTCTTGATTACATAGCACTTTATATTAACATTTTTCTGTGGTATAATCAATGAAAAGTATCTCGCGGCAGAAGGAGAAACGGCTATGGCAGTCATCAACATCCTCTCCCCCCATGTGGCGGACATGATCGCCGCCGGCGAGGTGGTGGAGCGGCCCGGCAGCGTGGTGAAGGAGCTCATGGAGAACGCCCTGGACGCCGGGGCGAAGAACGTGACCGTGGAGCTCACCGGCGGCGGGGCCACCTATATCCGCGTCACCGACGACGGCTGCGGCATGGCCCCGGACGACGCGGGCAACTGCTTTCTGCGCCACGCCACAAGTAAGCTCCATGACGAGCGGGGCCTGGAGGCCATTGAGACCATGGGCTTCCGGGGCGAGGCCCTGGCGGCCATCTCCGCCGTGAGCCGGGTGGAGCTTCTGACCCGCCGGCCCCAGGACGGGGAGGGCACCTATGTGTCCGTGGCCGCCGGGGACATTGAGGACATGCACGCCGCGGGCTGCCCCCGGGGCACCGTGTTCACCGTCCGGGACATCTTCTACAACACTCCCGCCCGGCTGAAATTCATGAAATCCGACCGGGCGGAGGGGTCTTACTGCGTCCAGCAGGCCGCCCGGGTGGCCCTGGGCCGGCCCGACGTGTCCGTGCGGTGTGTGAAGGACGGGAAAGAGGAGTTTTTCACCCCCGGGGACGGCAAGCCCGAGTCCGCCCTCTACGCCATTTTGGGCCGGGACACGGCACTTTCCATGCTCCCCGTGGAGGGGGAGAACGAGGGCGTGGCGGTCACGGGGTTCATAAGCTCCCCCGCCGCCGGGCGGGGCAATCGGGCCACCCAGTTTTTCTTCGTCAACGGCCGGTCCATCCGCTCCCAGAGCATGCAGGCCGCGCTGGAGCAGGCCTATAAAAATACGCTGATGGTGGGGAAGTTCCCTGCCTGCGTGCTGTATATCACCCTGAGCCCCGGGGCGGTGGACGTGAACGTCCACCCCACGAAAAACGAGGTCAAATTCTCTGCGGAAAAGCGGGTCTTCGACGCGGTGCACTATAGCTGCGTCAGCGCCCTGCAGGGAGAGCGGGACACGCTTCAAATGCGCCTTTCCCCCGCCACGGAGAAGAAGCTCTCCCCCCAGACGCCGCCCCGGCCGGAGGCGCCCAAGAAGGAGCCGCCCCGGCAGATGACCATGGAGCTGCACAGCCCCCCGCCCGCCTACGGTACCGGCGCGTCGGTGATCTATACCCCCCGGCCCGCCCCGGCGTCCACCCGCCGGCCGGCCTACCAGGCCCCGGTGCGCCGGGCCCCCACGCCCATCCCTGGGGCGGCGCAGGCTCCGGAGCCTGCGCCCAAGACGGCGGACGATACTCCCGTCCGGGTGGCGGGGGAGGTGCTGCGCACCTACATCGTGGCGGAGCAGGGGGAGAAGATATATCTCATCGACAAGCACGCCGCCCACGAGCGGATGAATTTTGATAAACTCAAGGCCCAAGGCCGGGAGATCATGAGCCAGACCCTCATCCAGCCCCAGACCTGGCGGCCCGGCCCGGAGGACCGGGAAATGCTCACGGAAAACGAGGCGCTCCTCAAAGAGATGGGCTTCGAGCTGGAGCCCTACGGGGACGAGGACGTGGTGATAAGGGCCGTGCCGGAGGGCATGGACCCCGCCCAGGTCGTCTCCGCCCTGGAGGAGATCGGCGAAAAGCTCCGCACCGGGGCAAGGGACCTTGCCCGGGACAACATCCTGCAGACCATCGCCTGCAAGGCCGCCGTGAAGGCGGGCTGGGACACCGACCCCCGGGAGCTGCAGGTGCTGGCGGAGAAGGTGGCCTCCGGCGAGATCAAATACTGCCCCCATGGCCGGCCCGTAGCGGTGACGCTGACCAAGAAAGAATTGGATAGGCAATTTGGGAGAATACAGTAAGCAATGGACAGGCTTCTCGTCATAACCGGCCCTACCGCCACGGGGAAGACTGCCCTGGGGGTGGAGCTTTCCAAGCTCCTGGACGGGGAGGTCATCTCCGCCGACTCCATGCAGATCTACCGCGGCATGGACGTGGGCACCGCCAAGCCCACCGCGGAGGAGATGGAGGGCGTGCCCCACCACATGCTGGACGCGGCGGACCCCGCCGAGGACTTTTCCGCCGCCAAATACGCCAAAATGGCCGCCGCCTGCGCGGAGGACATCCTGGCCCGGGGCAGGACCCCCATCGTGGTGGGCGGCACGGGCCTCTATATCGACGGCCTCATCCGTGGCACGGACTATGCCGCCGCCCCCTCGGACCCGGCCACACGCCGGGCCATCGAGGCAGAATATGACGCTATAGGCGGCGAGGCCTTCCGGGAGAAACTGGCAACGGTGGACCCTGACCGGGCGGCGCTCCTCCATCCCCGGGACAAAAAGCGCCTGGTTCGGGCCTGGGAGGTATACGCCCTCACGGGGAAGACCATCACCTGGCACGACGAGCAGTCCCGGGCCGTTCCGCCCCGGTTTGAAGCATTCACCGTCGCCCTGGATTTTGCCGACCGGCAGGCCCTCTATGACCGCATCGACCGCCGGGCCCGGGCCATGTTCGACGCCGGACTTGTGGAGGAAGTGCGCGGCCTTCTGGCCGCCGGGCTCTCCCCAAGCTGCACCGCCATGCAGGCCATCGGCTACAAGGAGGTGGCCGGGTATCTTTCCGGCGAGTGTACCCTGGACGAGGCCGTGGACGCGGTGTGCCGGGCCTCCCGCCGGTACGCAAAGCGGCAGCTCACGTGGCTTCGAAGCCGCCCGGACGTGCGGTGGCTCCGCTGGGAGAAAGAGCCTGACCGGGCCATGCTGGACGCCGCCGCCCGGACCCTGGCGGAGGAATATGCCGGCCGGCCCTTTAATTCGTAGTCTCGACGCCTTTCGCCCCCATCCGCCCCGCCGAAAGCCGTAATATAGGCGATGTACAACGGAATTTGTACAAAATCACTATTTTACGGGGCGGCGGAATATGATACAATTATCGTCAACCAAAATATCCGCCCCGGAAGGGACGGAAAAGATGCAGAAAACACAGAACCTTCAGGACGCTTTTTTGAACCAGGCGCGCCGGGAACGGATCATGGTGACCGTGTTCCTCGTCAACGGCTTCCAGCTGCGGGGCACGGTGCGGGGCTTCGACTCCTTCGTGGTGTTCGTGGACTCCGACGGCAAGCAGCAGATGATCTATAAGCACGCCATATCCACCATCGCCCCGGCCCGCGCCATATCCATGACGGAGGACATGACGGCCCTTTGAAGAAGACGGACGCGCTCATAAAGGTCACCTCCCTGCTGGTGTTCATCGCGCTGGCGGCCTATCTGACCGTATATATCGTCCACCGGGCCGCCAACCCGGTGCAGACCGCCCTGACCGTGACGGCCTCCATGAGCGAGGCCGCCCCCATGAGCGGGCTGGTGATCCGCAATGAGCTGCTCATCAACAGCAAGGAACAGTACATAGACGTGACCGCCGCCGACGGGGCCAAGGTGGCCGCCGGCCAGGAGGTGGCGGTGGCCTACAGCTCCGAGGAGGCCCTGGAACGGGCCTCCCGGCTGCGGCTGCTGGACCGGGAGATCGCGGAGGTGACCGCGGATTTGAACGGCACCGGCGCCATCCAGGCCGCCGGGAACCGGGAGAATTCCGTGTTCAGCGCCCTCACGGGCCTGTCCGCCTGCCTGCGGGGCGGGGACCTGTCCGAGGCGGACAGCCGGGCCGGGGTGCTGGCCGGGCTCATCTTCCCCTCCGACAGCTCCGCCGACTCCTCCGAGGAATACCTCCAGCAGCTGCAGGAGGAATATAACGAGCTTCGCCGCACCAGCGCCGGGGACACCAAGCCCATCACCGTCAGCCAGAGCGGTACCTTCTCCGCCGTGGTGGACGGCTATGAGGGCGTGGACCCCAGCTACGTGGAGGACCTCAGCCCCAGCGAACTGCGGGAGCTCATCGCCGCCGAGCGGCGGGTGGACAACAGCTCCCTTGGCAAGCTCATTACCTCCTATGAGTGGTACTACGTGGGCATCATCCCCCTGGAATATGGCCGGGACATGCTCCCCGGCATGAAGGGCCGCCTCTCCTTCGGCCGGTACTACAGCGGCACCCTGGACGCGGAAGTGGTCTATGTGGGCCGTTCCGAGGGGGACGAGCAGGTGGTGCTGTTCCGCATCGACAAGGGCATGAGCGACATGCTGGCCGTCCGGGCCGTGCACGCCGAGCTCATCTACAAGGAATACACCGGCCTGCGGGTGCCCTTGAAGGGCCTTTACCGCTACTACGCAGGATATCTCTCCGATACCGACGGCGCCTCCCTCTCCGAGGGCCAGTCCGTTACCCTGGACCTGAACGGCGTGACCCACGACGCCTTTGTGTCCGAGATAGGCTCCGCCAGCCGCTACGGCGACCTGCCCCTGGGGGTGGAGTCGGGCAGCGAGGAGGACACCCGGCCCAAGCGGCGGCTTGTGGTGTTCTGCTGGCCCTGGGACGCGGAGGAGGACCCCGCCGACACCTCCGCCGGCGGCGGCACCGTGACGGCGAACGGCCAAGAGCTGCCCGTGGCCAACTACTACGACTATGACCCCGAGGACCCCGACGCGCAGGACAGACTGTGCGTGTTCACCATGACCGGCATCCAGGCCGAGCGGAAGCTGGTGGACCTGGTGTACGCCGGGGAGGAATACTGCCTTTTGTCCAGCGAGGGCAACGACGCCCTCCGGGAGGGCAACGAGGTCATCATCCGGGCCCGGGACCTCTATGACGGCCGGGTCTTTTCCTGAGAGGCGCGTTATGGACATGACGATCGCACAGCGCCTGGACGCGATCCGGGAGAACATCGAAAAAGCGGCAGGCGGCCGGGCCGTGACCTTGGTGGGCGCGGCCAAGACCAAGCCCGCGGAGCTCATCCGCGCCGCCGTAAATGCGGGCCTGGAGGCCGTGGGCGAGAACTACGTCCAGGAGTTCCGGGACAAGAGCGCCCAGGGGGCCTACGAGGGCGCCCAGGTGCATGTCATCGGCGGATTACAAGTGAACAAAGTCAAATACGTGGCCGGGAAGGTGGATCTCATCCAGTCCGTGGACCGGGCGGTCCTCTTGGACGCCATCGGCCGGCGGGCCGCGTCCCTGGGTGCCGTCCAGGACGTGCTCATCGAGGTCAATATAGGCCGGGAGCCGGGCAAGTCCGGGTGCCTGCCCGAGGAGCTGGATTCCCTCCTGGAGGCCGCCGCCCTCACCCCGGGCGTCCGGGTCCGGGGGCTCATGGCCATCCCCCCGGCAGAATGTTCCAGGGCCTATTTTGATCCAATGGTACACCTTTATATTGACAATGGACAAAAAAAATACGATAATGTATCCATGGATTTTTTGTCCATGGGCATGTCAGAGGACTATGCCGACGCCATACGGGCCGGCGCCAATATGGTCCGCGTGGGCACCCTTCTCTTCGGCGCGAGGAACTATCAATAAAACATACGGCGAATAAAGAACGAAAGACGCAGGAGGCACACCATGGGATTTTTGGACGAACTGAAAAAGCTGACGAAGCCCTATGACGATGACGACGACTTCTTCAGCGGCGAAGGCGTTCAGGAGGAGGACGACGATCCCACCATCGTCGTGCCCCGCACAGACCGTCAGGAGCGGGCCGAGCGCCAGGAGCGCCGCAGCCCCTTCGATGACGACGAGGTGCCTGTATTCGAGGAGCGGGCCGCCGCCAAGAAGGACAACAAGGTGGTGAACATCCACACCACCACCGCCGTGCAGGTGGTCCTCAGCAAGCCCGACCGCTTCGAGCAGGCCGCGGAGATCGCCGACCATCTGCGGGAAAAGCGCACCGTCGTCATGAACCTGGAGACCACCAACAAGGACGTGGCCCGCAGGCTCGTGGACTTCCTGTCCGGCGTGGCCTATGCCAACGACGGCAAGATCAAGAAGGTCGCCATCAATACATACATCATCACCCCGTTTAATGTAGACATCATGGGCGACCTCATCGACGAGCTGGAGAACAACGGCGTCTATATCTGAGCATATTCGCGCATGAGCGCTTCCCCAACATAGAGAAAGGAACGGGTCAAGGGATATGATCACAGCACAGGATATACAGGAAAAAGCATTCGACCGGGCCGGAAAGGGCTATAATATGGAGCAGGTGGACGAGTTCCTGGACGAGATGGCCGAGGACTTCGCCGCTTTGAGCAAGGAAAACGCCGCCCTGAAGAGCAAGATGAAGATGCTGGTGCAGAAGGTGGACGAATACCGCCAGACCGAGGACTCCATGCGCCTGGCTCTCCTCTCCGCCCAGAAGCTGTCCGCCCAGATCGAGGAGGACGCCAGGGCCAAGGCCGAGGCCACCATGGCGGAGGCCCAGGACTACGCCAACCGCATGACCCGGGAGATATCCGACGGCATGGCCAACGAGGAGGCGAAGCTGGAGGAGGCCAAGAAGGCCACCAACCGCTTCTTCGACCATATGCGCACCGTCTGCCAGAAGCAGATCGAGTTCTACGACAAGCTGAGCCAGATGCAGCTCATCGGCGGCGAGCAGCCCAAGGCCGAGGAACCCGCGCCCGCCGAAGAGGCGCCGGAAGAGCCCGGGCCCGCCAAGCCCGTAGACGTGGCTGAGACCGTCCGCTCCATCGCCGCCTCCGCCGCGGAGGCCGCTCTGGACGAGCCGGCGCCGGAGGAGCCCGAAGAGGAGCCCGCTCCTGAGGCCCCGGAGGAGCCGGAAGAGCCCACCCGCCTGTTTGGCCGGAACAAGAAGAAAAAGCGCAGCTTTGACGATCTGGGGTTCGACGACGACATCTGACGAGCCAACTTTCAGGGCGGAGCAAAAAGCTCCGCCCTTCCAAACTATATTTCGCCTTGGAGAGTAGAGACATGCCCACCGATTTTAACGCCACACTGAACCTGCCGAAGACTGATTTTCCCATGCGCGCGGCCCTGCCCAAGCGGGAGCCGGACATGCTGAAGGACTGGGAGAAGCTGGACCTGTACCATGAGATGCTGAAAAAGAACGAAGGCCGGCCCCTGTTCATCCTCCACGACGGCCCCCCGTTTTCCAACGGCAACCTCCACATGGGCACCGCCCTCAACAAGTGCCTCAAGGACTTCATCAACCGCTATAAGTCCATGGCTGGCTTCCAGGTGCCCTACACCCCCGGCTGGGACAACCACGGCATGCCCATCGAGTCGGCCATCATCAAGGAGCAGAAGCTCAACCACAAGGCCATGAGCGTGTCGGAGTTCCGCACCGCCTGCCACGCCTATGCCGAGCACTACCTGGACGTGCAGCGCACCGGCTTCAAGCGCCTGGGCGTGCTGGGCGACTGGGAGCATCCCTACCGGACCATGGACCCCAAGTTCGAGGCCCGGGAGGTAAAGGTCTTTGGCCGGATGTATGAGAAGGGCTACATCTACAAGGGCAAAAAGCCCGTCTACTGGTGCCCCAAGGACGAGACGGCCCTGGCCGAGGCGGAGATCGAGTACGCCGACGACCCCGTCACCACCATCTTCGTGAAGTTCCGGGTGAAGGACGATCTGGGCAAGCTCAGCGCCATCGAGCCCCTGGACAACGTCTACTTCGTCATCTGGACCACCACCACCTGGACCATCCCGGGGAACCTGGCCATCTGCCTGAACCCCGCCTATGACTATACCCTGACCCGGGCCTCCAACGGCGAGGTCTACATCATGGCCAAGGACCTGGCCGAGGCCGTGCTCCAGAAGGCCGGCCTGGAAGTGAAGGAGGTCCTGGCCACATTCAAAGGCGCGGAGCTGGAGCTCATGACCGCCCAGCACCCCCTCTTCGACCAGACCAGCCTGGTCATCCTGGGCGACCATGTCACCCTGGACGCCGGCACCGGGTGCGTGCACACCGCCCCAGCCTACGGCGCCGACGACTTCTTTGTCTGTCAAAAATACCACCAGATCCCCTCCGGGAAGGACCTGGTGGTGAACGTGGACGATTCCGGCCGCTTCACCGCGGACGCCGGGAAGTACGAGGGCCTCAGCGTTTTGAAGGCCCACGAGCCCATCTTCGCGGACCTGGCGGCCTGCAATGCCATCCTGGCCTCCGAGGACATCACCCACTCCTACCCCCACTGCTGGCGGTGCAAAAACCCCATCATCTTCCGGGCCACGGACCAGTGGTTCTGCTCCGTGGACGCGTTTAAAGAGGACGCGGTCCGGGCCGCCCGCAAGGTCCAGTGGAACCCCGAGTGGGGCGCGGACAGGATGGAGAGCATGATCCGGGAGCGGGCGGACTGGTGCATCAGCCGCCAGCGCCGCTGGGGCCTGCCCATCCCCGTGTTCTACTGCGCCGACTGCGGCAAGCCGGTGTGCACCCCCGAGACCATCGAGAACGTCTCCCGCATCTTCGGCGAGAAGGGCTCCAATGCCTGGTTCGACATGAGCGCTGAGGAGCTGCTGCCTGCCGGCTTCACCTGCCCCCACTGCGGCGGGAAGGTGACGGAAAAAGAAACCGACACCCTGGACGGCTGGTTCGACTCCGGCTCCACCCACTTCGCCTCCATGGAGCTGGACGCCCCCGGTACATGGCCCGCGGACCTGTATCTGGAGGGCGGCGACCAGTTCCGCGGCTGGTTCCAGTCAAGCCTTTTGACCGCCGTAGCCACCAAGGGCGAGGCCCCCTACCGCGCCGTTCTCTGCCACGGCTGGACCGTGGACGGGGAGGGCCGGGCCATGCACAAGAGCCTGGGCAACGGCGTGGCCCCCGATGAGCTCACCGAGAAATACGGCGCGGACCTGTGCCGTCTCTGGGCCGCCAGCGCCGACTTCCGGCTGGATATGCGCTGCTCCGACGCCATCTTCAAGCAGCTCTCGGATAAATACCTGAAGATCCGCAACACCGCCCGGTTCCTGCTGGGCAACCTGGACGGCTTCGACCCGGACAGGGACCTGCTGAGCCTGGACAAGCTCCAGGGCATCGACCGCTGGGCCCTGGACCGCACCGCCGCCCTCATCGAGAAGTGCCTTACAAGCTACGACAAATACGAGTTCTGGTCCGTCACCTACGCCATCCATAACTTCTGCGTGGTGGACATGTCCAACGTCTACATGAACATCGTGAAGGATAGGCTCTACTGCGAGGCCAGGGACAGCGAGGCCCGCCTCGCCGCCCAGACCGCCATGTGGTATGTCCTGAACGCCATGGTGCGGCTCCTGGCCCCCATCCTGGCCTTCACCGCCAATGAGATATGGCTTTCCATGCCCCATAAGGCCTCGGACGACGCCCGGCACGTGATGCTGAACGACATGCCCACCGTGGGCGAGGGCTGGAAGCTCACCGAGGACGAGGAGGCCTTCTGGGCCGACAGCCTCAAGCTCCGGGACGACGTGAACAAGGCCCTGGAGCTGGCCCGGGCGGACAAGATCATCGGCAAGCCCCTGGAGGCCAA
>CANRKN010000019.1 GCA_947631215.1 uncultured Oscillospiraceae bacterium
TATTGTATCACGGGCATCTCTAAGCCTGCTGATATCTGGATTATTAACTTTCAAACTTATTATACGAGGAGGCTTCCTGATGAGACCGATGCTGGTGATTATGGCCGCCGGGATGGGCAGCCGTTTCGGAGGCTTGAAGCAGATGACGGCGGTGGACGGCGCCGGGCAGGTCATTTTGGACTACTCCGCCTACGACGCCATGCAGGCCGGGTTTGAGAAGGTGGTCTGCGTGATAAAAAAGGAGATAGAGGCGGACTTCCGGTCCCTGGTGGGGGACCGGATCGGGAAAAAATGCGACCTCCACTACGCCTTCCAGGACCTGCACGACATCCCGGCGGGCTTTTCCGTGCCCCCTGAGCGGGCCAAGCCATGGGGCACCGGCCACGCGGTGTATGCCGCCCGGGATCTAATCGACCGGCCCTTCGCGGTCATCAACGCCGACGACTTCTACGGCCGCGGGGCGTTCCAGGCCCTTTACGACTTCCTGGCCCATGAGGCGGACGGCCACACCCACGCGCTGGTGGCCTATGACCTCAGGAACACCCTGACGGAGAACGGCACTGTGGCCCGGGGGGCCTGCACCACCGACGCGGAGGGCTATCTCACCACCGTCACGGAGCTCACCGCCATCCAGGGCCCCGCGGACAGCCCCTCCTACACCACCGACGGCGGCGCCACCTGGCGGCCCCTGGCCCCGGACACGCCGGTGAGCCTGAACACCTGGGGCTTCCACCAGGGCTTCCTGGACGCCATTGGGGCGGAACTTGCGAAGTTCATAGCGAACGAGATGCCGAAAAACCCCGCCAAGGCGGAGTTCTTCCTGCCCAGCGTGGTGAACGCGTGCCTGGCCGCCGGGACGGATAGGGTGAAGGTGCTGCCCACCGACGAGGTGTGGCACGGGGTCACCTACCGGGACGACCTGCCCGCCCTGCAGGCGGCCCTGGCCGCCATGAAGGCCGCGGGGAAGTACCCTGAAAACCTCTGGGCGTGACGCTATGAGCTATATCGAAGTGGAATATCCCCGGGAGAGCGGGGCGTTTTATGCCATGCTGGCGGAGCAGCTGGCCCTCTATCTGGGGGATGAGCCGGACAGGACCGCCCGCCTGGCCAACGCCAGCGCCGTGCTGGCCCGGGCCTTCCCCGACGCCAACTGGGTGGGCTTTTATCTGGTGGACGGGGACGAGCTGAAAGTGGGCCCCTTCCAAGGCCGGCCCGCCGTCAGCCGCATCGGGTACGGCAAGGGCGTGTGCGGCACGGCCTGGGCGGAGAAGAAGGCCCAGGTGGTGGCGGAGGTGTCCTGCTTCGCCGGACACATCGCCTGCGACTGCTCAAGCCGCTCCGAGATCGTCGTCCCCCTGTGGGAGGACGGCAGGATATGGGGCGTGCTGGACATGGACAGCCCTCAGCCGGGCCGCTTCACCGAGGCGGACCGGGCGGGCCTGGAGGAATGCGTGAAGCGGATATAAGCCCCGTCCTGTCTATCAGAATATAAAATAAGGACCTGCCATTCGGCAGGTCCTTATTGATGTGTGGTCGTCTTACAGCGTCTGGCTCTCCAGGTCCTTGGCCAGCTCCCGCTGCTCCTCGGCGAACTTCTCCGCCTGCTGCTTCTGCCACTCGGTGGCCTCCTTGAACTCCACCGGCTGGTTGAGCACCACCTGGGGGAAGGGAACGTTGATCTTGTACTTGTCGAAGATGAGCTTCATCTCCCGGTTCAGGTCCCGGGCCATCTGGATGCGGTCGCCCTCGGCGCACTGGGCCACGATCTTGATGACCACGCCGGAGTCGGCCAGCTCCGACACGCCCTTGTAGAAGGGGCCGTCGGTGATCTTGGGCAGGTGCCTGCGCACGTTGGGCAGCTCCTGCTCCAATATGGCCTCCACCCGCTCCAGGCTTTCGCCGTACTCGATGCCGATGTCGCAGGCGGCGAAGGACTCCTTGCGGGTCATGTTGATGACGTTGGAGATGGCGCTGTTGTTGATGATCTTGATGTTCTTGCCGGGCTCCTCGATCTTGGTGGTGCGCACGCCGATCTCCACCACGGTGCCCCGCCAGTCGCCCACGGTGACGATATCGCCTACCCTGAACTCGCCCTCGAAGATGATGAACAGGCCCGCCACGATGTCCTTCACCAGGTCCTGGGCGCCGAGACCTATCACCAGGCTCAGGATACCGGCGCTGGCCAGCAGGGTCTTGGTGTCCACGCCGAACATGGCGAAGCAGAAGTACAGCGCCACGATGACGGACACATATTTCACCAGGTTGTTCACAAGGCGGATGACCGTCTCGCCCCGGGCGTTCATGCTCCGGGCCAGGAGCTTTAAGAGGAACCGCAGTCCCATGCTCACCACGCTCACCACGCACAGGATCATGATATTGGCGGTGATGGCGAACACGTTCAGGCCCTTTTCCCATGTGCCGTCGATGACGTAGCGGAAGACGCTGGTGGAGGTGAAGGCGGTGTTTTTGTTGGCCACGGCCACCACGATGAACAGCGCCAGCACGCCCAGCAGCAGCTTCATTACCATGGCCGTCTTCTGCTCCGGGGTCATCTCGCTCCAGCCCATGGTCTCGTTGCTCCACCGGCTGAAGGTGCTCTCGGTCTTCTTCACGGTGCCGTCGATAACCACGTCCACCATCCGGGCCCGCTTGCCGTCGCCGGTCCCCGCTTCTTCCTCTGCCGGGACCATCTCTGCGGCCGCCCCGGTGCGCTCAAAGCACAACAGAAGCCATACCAGGACCAGACACAGCATGCTGGCTCCCGCAGAGGACAGGCTGATGAGCACCCGGTCGCCGGAGAGCTCCGCCGCCGGCCGGGCCACATAGATGAACGCGTCATCTGTTTCTATGGCCGCGCCGTAGTACTTGTCCAGGCCCAGCTTGATATAGCCGCTGTCCCCGTCCTGGAACTGGGACTCCTCCATGCCCTGGGCAATGGCGCTGCGGCCGATGTAACGCTCATCGGGGTAATAGATGAAGTTCTTGGTATCCCGGTCCACGGCGAAGGCGAAGCCGTTGGTGCCCACATGGATATTCTGCAGCACGGTATCCAGGCCCATCTGCTCCACGGCATTCTCCAGAAGCTCCGGCAGCACGGATATCTGCACGAAGCCGTTGGCGTTGTCCTCCTTGTCCCGGATGGTGACGCCCACATACTGGCGGTATACCCCCACGTCGTCCTGCTGGGCCTGCTGGACGAGATAGGGCATGCCGGTGAGGAGGCTGCGGAAGGCGTAGGACTGCTCATTGGGGTCTTCGCTGAGGGTCGCGCCGGTATAGGGGGAGTCGGTGACCACCAGGTTCCCGTCCTTGTCAAAGACGTAGGTATACTCCACGCCCAGTGCCCGGCTCATGCGGGTCACCGCGTCCCGGGTCAACAGATCGGGCCGCTGGTTCAGGATATAGGCGGCCACCCTCCCCTTGCTTATGTAGCTGGTGTTGTAACGGTCGGTGAGCTCGTCTACCCTTTGGCGGTTGTTCTCCAGCTCTGTGTTGATCTCCTCCAGGCGCTGGGCGTTGGTGACGGAGGCCTGGGACATGGAGAACAGAGTCTGCATGTAATAGGAGATGACCAGGATGGCTGCCAGCCCGACGATGGACACGGTGGTGATTTTTCGGCTCACTTTCTTGTTGAACCGCCAGCGGCCCATGGTCTTTATATCCCTTTCGGCGGCACTGGTGCGCCGCTCCTCCCGGAAAAGGAGCACGGCGTAAAACACCACCAGGGTGATGGCGATGAAGAACACAAACAGGACGATGATGACGGTGAAGGCGTTGGCGGAGTTGATCTCCTCCCGGCTCACGGCGCACAGCACGTAGGCGTCGTCCGCCTTCACCACGCCGCAGTAGAGCTCCTTCCCGTTTACGTTCATCCAGACGCAGCTGCCGTCGTCCAGGTCCTCCACCTTGATGCCCGCGTCCAGGGCGTCTTGGCCGATGAGGTCCTCATCCGGATGGTAGAGGAAGGTATAGTCCTTGGCGGAGACGGCGAAGGCGTAGCCGTTCAGGCCCACCGACACGCTTTCCAGCATGCTCTTCCAGGAGGAGGTGTCGGCGATCAATGCGTCCAGCTCCGCCGGGTCCTGGGCCACCACCGCCATGGCGTAGGGGGTGATCCAGGCGCCATAGTAGCGCAGGTAGCTGTCGCCGGTGTCCACCTGGAACGCCTCGGAGGGGTCGGCGTCATCAAAAACAGTGCGAAGCTGGTTGAACCGGGCCCGGGTGAAGTTCACGTCCGCGGCCCGGGCCTGGTAGGCGACGAAGCCGTTTGAGTCCAGGACGAACACGTTGTCCACGTCCAGGAGCTTCCGGTACGTCTCCATGATGGGCCGGTTCAGCTCCGGGTCCACCTTCTGGCGGATCAGGAAGGCCAAACTGCTGGCCTTGGATTTATAGATCTCGTCATAGGTCTCCCGGACCTGGCCGGCGGCCTCCTGAGAGGAGGCGATCAGCTCCCGGATCTGGCTGATCTTCTGCTCCGTGTCCCGGTTCTGCTGCTGCAGAGACAGGTACTCCTGCATCATGGTAAGGTACATACCGAGGCCGATGAGGAAGATGGCCTCAATGAGGACCATGACGATCGTTTTTTTCTTCAGCTTATCCATCGCTCCGGCCTCCTCAGTCCCACTTGTCGACGAGCGCGTCCACCGTGCCGTCAGAGAGCATGCCCTCCACGGCCTCGGCCACCTGCCCGCTCAGGTCGGACCCCTTCCGAGTGGCCACGCCGTAATACTGGGTGGCCAGGGACCCGGGCAGATAGAGCCGGTCCTCGTTCATATACGCCTGGGCGATGCAGCCGTCCATGCACAGCGCGTCCACCTCGCCCCGCTCCAGGGCGTCGGACAACGCCTGGTAGTCCTCGCCCTCCCAGAGCTTCACGCCCCTGTCCGGGTCGATGGCCTCTATGGCCCGGGTCACCAGATCCCCGGCGGTGGAGCCGGCCAGCACCCCCACGGTCGCGCCCACCAGGTCCTTCCGGGTGGTGAACAGGGAGGACTTCTGGACCATGAGGACGGTGTCGTCATGGTAATAGGGCTCGGAGAAGTCGAACACCTCAAGCCGGGCGTTGGTAATGGAGTAGCAGGCGATGATGCAGTCCACCTTTCCGCTCTCCAGCGACTCCCGTTTGGTGGTAGGGGTCACGGAGACGAACTCCACCTCATCTCTGCCGAGCCGGGAGGCCAGCTCCTGGGCCAGGTCGATCTCCAACCCGTAATACTTCCCGGTGGTCTCGTTCAAAAATCCGAAGTTCACGATGTCGTCGCGAACGCCCACCGTCAAGGCGGAGCTGTCCGCCAGGGCGGCCTGGGCCCCGGCCATGAGTCCCGCCAGCAGGGCGAGGAGGGCCAGCGCTGCCATAAAGCGCGTCTTTCTCAAAATCACATCATCCTTTCGGTCCGGTTCGTCGTAAAAAGCTTAAAAATGGCAAAATAATCTATAGAACAATATAACATGCCGCCGGACTGCTGTCCAGCGGCATTTCGATGTCAAATAATATCAGTTTTTCAGGCTGTGCAGGGGCGCGGGGATGTGGCCGCCCCGGGCGATGAGCTCCGCGGCGCTCTCGGGGTGGACGGGCATGATGGGCGCGGTGCCCAGAAGGCCGCCGAAGTCCACGCTGTCGCCCACCTTTAAGCCCACGGCGGGGATGAGGCGCACGGCGGTGGTCTTGTTGTTGACCATGCCGATGGCCGCCTCGTCGGCGATGATGGCGGAGACGGTCTCGGCGGGGGTGTCCCCCGGCACGGCGATCATGTCAAGGCCCACGGAGCAGACGCATGTCATGGCCTCCAACTTGTCCACGGTGAGGACCCCGGACTTCGCCGCGGCGATCATGCCCTCGTCCTCGCTCACCGGGATGAACGCGCCGGAGAGGCCCCCCACCCGGCCGGAGGCCATGAGCCCGCCCTTTTTCACCGCGTCGTTCAATAGGGCCAGGGCCGCCGTGGTCCCGTGGGTGCCGCAGACCTCCAGGCCCATCTCCTCCAATATGCGGGCCACGCTGTCGCCCACTGCCGGGGTGGGGGCCAGGGAAAGGTCCACCACGCCGAAGGGCACCCCCAGCCTGTCCGCGGCGGTGCGGGCCACAAGCTGACCCATGCGGGTGATGCGGAAGGCGGTCTTTTTGATGAGCTCCGCAACTTCATCAAAGGGCCGGCCCCGGACGCTCTTCAGCGCCGTGTGGACCACCCCGGGGCCGGACACGCCCACGTTCACGGCACACTCCGGCTCCCCGGGCCCGTGGAAGGCCCCGGCCATGAAGGGGTTATCCTCCACCGCGTTGCAGAACACCACCAGCTTCGCGCAGCCGAGGCTGCCTCTATCGGCGGTGAGGGCGGCGGTCTCCTTCACCACCCGGCCCATGGCTGCCACCGCGTCCATGTTGAGCCCCGCCTTGGTGGAGCCCACGTTCACGCTGGCGCAGACGAGGTCCGTCTCGGAAAGGGCTCGGGGGATGCTGGCGATGAGCTTTCGGTCCCCGTCGGTGAGCCCCTTCTGGACCAGAGCGGAGAAGCCGCCGATAAAGTCCACGCCGCAGGTCTTGGCGGCCCTGTCCATGGCGGCGGCCACGGGGGTGAAATCCTCTGCGTCGCTGGCCTGGGCCACCATGGCGATGGGGGTGACGGAGATGCGCTTGTTGACGATGGGGATGCCCAGCTCCGACTCGATGCCCTGTGTCACGGGCAGGAGCTTTTCCGCCCGGCGGCATATCTTGTCGTAGACCCGCCGGGCGCACTCGTCTATGTCCGGGTGGGCGCAGTCCAATAGGTTCACGCCCAGCGTGACAGTGCGGATATCCAGATGCTGCCGGTCCAGCATGTCCAGAGTGAGAAGAATATCTTTTGTATCCAGATTCAGCATTACATTAGCCTCGCAGAGTTCGCCGCCGGAGCGGCGAAAAAATTTGGATGATTTTTCCGGGGGCGTGTACCTCGGAAAAATCTCTTATCGGCCTGCAAACGTGCGAGCGTAGCGAGTGCGCTGCAGCAGGCCGCAGCTTTCTCGTTTGAAAGGGTTCCCCTTTCAAACGACTCAAACCTTGTGCATGGCGTCGAAGATATCCTCCCGCTGGATGCGGATATCCAGACCCAGCGCCTCGCCGCTCTCGGCCAGAGACTGCTGTATCTCGCCGAAGCTCAGGTCCGAGGTGGCGGTGTCCACCAGCATGACCATGGTGAACAGCCCGTCCATGATGGTCTGGCTCAGGTCCAGCACGTTCACCCGCATTTTGGCCAGCACGGCGCACACGTCCGCGATGATACCGATGCGGTCCTTGGAAAAGACGGAAACGATGGCTTTCATAGATATATCTCCTTATATTATAGGTCCACGACCTCCACCACGGTCAGCCTGCCGCCGTCCACGGTGAAGCGCACGTCAAAGGTGAGGAAGTTGAACCCGTACCGCCGGGCGGGGTCGTCGATATAGGCCGGGCGGGGATCCTGGCGGAGAAGGCCCATGAGAGCCTCCCGGTGCTCCGGGGGTATCCGCGCCAACAGCTCCGGGGGAAAATCCACGTCAAGAGCGTAGTCGTATACATCCTCGGCAAAGCCCCCGGCGGCATTTGGCCGGCTGTCCGTATAGGGGAGGTAGGGCTTGATGTCGTAGATGGGCGTGCCGTCCATCAGGTCCGCCCCCGCCACCGTGAGCACCGGTCCCAGCTTTTCGTCGTGGGAAAGCTCAATAAGCTCCACGCAGGAAAGGCCCAGGGCGTTGGGCCGGTAGGGGGAGCGGGTGGCGAACACGCCCATGCGTTTGTTGCCCCCCAGCCGGGGCGGCTTCACCGTGGCGGCCCAGGCGTCCCGCTCATTTTCCGAAAAGCCCCATATGAGCCAGAGGTGGGAAAACCCCTCCAGCCCCCGGAAGGCCACCGGGTCCCGGTACAATGGCTCAAACACGATGCGGGCCCGCAGGGAGGGCACGAGGCCGCTCTGCCGGGGCAGGCCGAACTTGGTGGGCAGGGCCGTCTCGATATGGGCGATGGGCGCGATAGCGCGGGTCTCCTGGAGCATGGCCGGCCTCCCGAATGGCATTTGATACCGCATTATAACATGTGTGTTAGTGTACGGCAAAAAAATTTTTGCCGGCATGAATATTTACCCCGGCTTTGGCGGATACTAGGCCCGCAAGATCATTTAGTCTGACGGAAAAGGAGTCTTTTTCATGGTCATTGACAGGATAGCCCTGCTCCTCGCCATCATCGGCGGCCTGAACTGGGGCAGCGTGGGCCTGTTCCGCTTTGATATCGTCGCCTGGATCTTCGGCGGCCAGACCAACCCCGTGGCCCGGGTGGTGTACACTCTGGTGGGCCTGGCGGCCCTGTGGTGCATCTCGCTGCTGTTCAGAGCCAGAGATGAAGCCGACGAAGAGGCGTAAAAAGCGCCGGAGCGCGGGCGACCCGCTCCGGCGCCTTTATACACATGTTCCCGCCGGTTTTCATATGTTGGATTGGGCTCACCAAGCCCAAAGGAGGAAATCATGGAGGATTGTGCTGAAAACATGAACATCATCTCCGGCGCCCAGGCCAACGGGCTGGCCCGCTATCCCTATCCCTGCCAGACCCAGCCCTGCTGCCCGTCCCTGATCGCCGGTCCCACCGGCCCCGCGGGGGCGACCGGCGCTATGGGTCCCACCGGCCCTGCTGGTCCCGTGGGCGCCCCCGGTCCCATGGGCCCCATGGGCGCTATGGGCGCGCAGGGTCCCACCGGCCCCGCCGGGGCTCCCGGTCCTATTGGACCTACCGGCCCTACCGGCGCTGCTGGCCCTGCGGGAGCAACGGGTGCGACAGGAGCTACGGGCGCAACGGGCGCTGCTGGCCCAATTGGCCCGACTGGCCCGACCGGCGCTGTCGGCCCCGCGGGTGCGACGGGCGCTGCTGGTCCCATCGGCCCGACAGGTCCCACCGGTGCGGCGGGTGCTGTGGGCCCTGTCGGTCCTGCTGGTGAAACTGGCCCTGCGGGTCCTATAGGTCCTACTGGCCCTACCGGAGCGACCGGCCCTGCCGGCGCCACAGGCGCTACAGGCGCGACGGGAGCAACAGGTGCTCCCGGCCCTACCGGCCCCACTGGCGCCCCCGGCCCCACGGGTCCTACCGGCCCCATTGGTCCTACTGGCCCCACCGGCCCGGCTGCCGTTATCACGCCCGGCGCGGCCGTGGCGGATATCCCGTCCCCGGGGGCGGCCACCGCGGAGGAGGTCGCGGCCACGCTCAACACCCTGCTGGCCAGCCTGCGGGCTGCCGGCTTCATCGCCTGAAAAGCGCAAAAAAGCCCTGCGGTGCCTGCCGCAGGGCTTTCTCTGTATGCGCTTATATGCCCAGATAGTCCCTCTGCTCCGGGGTGAGGACGTCGATGGCCACGCCCATGGTGTCCAGCTTCCGCTGGGCCACCTCCCGGTCGATCTCCGCGGGCACCGCCATGACGCCGGGTTTCAGCTGGCCCTTGTGCTGGGCAAGATACCGGGCGCACAGGGCCTGGATGGCGAAGCTCATGTCCATGATCTCCGCCGGGTGGCCGTCGCCGCTGGCCAGGTTCACCAGCCGCCCCTCGGCGATGAGGAACACGGTCCGGCCGTTGGGCAGCTTATAGCCCTCTATGTTGTTCCGGGCCTCGTGATGGGACAGGGCGTACTTCTCCAGGTCCTCCACGTCCACCTCCACGTTGAAGTGGCCGGCGTTGGTGAGGATGGCCCCGTCTTTCAGCAGGGGGAAGTGCTCCCGGGTGATGACTCCGGCGCAGCCGGTGACGGTGCAGAAGATGTCCCCGATGGGGGCGGCCTCAGCCATGGGCATGACACGGAAGCCGTCCATCACCGCCTCGATGGCCCGGACCGGGTCCGTCTCGGTGATGATGACCCGGGCGCCCAGGCCCTTGGCCCGCATGGCCACGCCCTTGCCGCACCAGCCGTAGCCGGACACCACCACATCCTTGCCCGCCACGATCAGGTTCGTGGTGCGCATGATGCCGTCCCATACGGACTGGCCGGTGCCGTAGCGGTTGTCGAAAAGATGCTTGCAGTCGGCGTCGTTCACCAGCACCGCCGGGAAGGGGAGCTGCCCCTCCCGGTCCAGCCGGCGCAGCCTGTGCACGCCCGTGGTGGTCTCCTCGCACAGGCCCAGCACCCCGGGGATGAACTGGGGATAGCGGGCCTGCAGGCCCTCCATCAGGTCGCCCCCGTCGTCGATGATGATGTTGGGCCCGCAGGCCAGCACCCGGTCTATGTTGGCGTCGTATTCCTCGGCGGTGCAGCCGTGGACGGCGTGCACCTCCAGGCCTCCGGCGACCAGCGCCGCGGCCACGTCGTCCTGGGTGGACAGGGGGTTGGAGCCGGTGATGTGCATCTCGGCGCCGCCCCGGGCCATGACCCGGCAGAGATAGGCCGTCTTGGCCTCCAAATGGACGGACAGGGCTATTTTGAGCCCCGCGAAGGGCTTGGTGCGCTCGAATTCCTCCCCGATGGAGCGGCACAGGGGCATGTTCCGCTCCACCCAGGCGATCTTCCTCTCCCCGGAGGGAGCCAGATTGATATCACGAATGGTGCTCATAGGTATCTCCTTATTCAGCGGCCTTTTTCCGGACCCAGAACTTCCACCAGGGGCGCTTTTTCGTCTCGCCCTCGCCCTCGGAGGGCACCAGTGCCTCCTGGGGCTCGGGGATGGCGGCCTTCAGGGCCTCGGCCTTGTCGGTCCGCTCCCAGGCCACGCCCAGGTCCTCCCGGCCCATGTGGCCGTAGGCGGCCAGCTGCCGGTAGATGGGCTGGCGCAGCTCCAGGTCCCGGATGATGGCCGCGGGCCGCAGGTCGAACACCTGGGTCACGGCCTTCTGCAGCACTTCGTCCGACTCCTTGCCGGTGCCGAAGGTTGTCACGTTCACGCTCACGGGGTTCGCCACGCCGATGGCGTAGGCGATCTGGACCTGGCACCGGCGGGCAAGGCCGGCGGCCACGATGTTCTTGGCCACCCAGCGGGCGGCATAGGCCGCGGAGCGGTCCACCTTGGTGGGGTCCTTGCCGGAGAAGGCGCCGCCGCCATGGGGGGCGCTGCCGCCGTATGTGTCCACGATGATCTTCCGGCCGGTGAGGCCGGAGTCGCCCTGGGGCCCGCCCACCACAAAGCGGCCGGTGGGGTTGACGAAGTACTTGATGTCCCCCTGGACCATCCGCTCGGGCAGCACGGGGGTGATGACCTCCCGGATGATATCCTCCCGTATCTGCTCCTGGGTCACGTCCGGGTCGTGCTGGGTGGAGACCACCACCGTGTCGATGCGCACGGGGCGGTTGTCCTCGTCGTACTCCACGGTGACCTGGGTCTTGCCGTCGGGCCGCAGGTAGGGCAGGGTCCCGTCCTTGCGGACCTGGGCCAGCCGCCGGGCCATTTTCTGGGCCAGGCTCAGGGGCAGGGGCATCATCTCCGGCGTCTCGTCGCAGGCGTAGCCGAACATCATGCCCTGGTCGCCGGCGCCGTTTTCCAGCTCCGCCGCCGCGCCGCCGGCCTTCTGCTCAAGGCTGGCGTTCACGCCCATGGCGATGTCCGGGCTCTGCTCGTCGATGCTGGTCAGCACGGCGCAGTTGTCGCAGTCGATGCCGTACTCGGCCTTGTCGTAGCCGATGTCCCGCAGCACGTCCCGGGCGATCTTGGGGATGTCCACGTAGCAGCTGGTGGTGATCTCGCCCATGACGAAGACCATGCCCGTGGTGGTGCAGCACTCGCAGGCCACATGGCCCTGGCTGTCCTGGGCCATGATGGCGTCCAGCACCGCGTCGGATATCTGGTCGCATACCTTGTCGGGATGGCCCTCGGTGACGGATTCGGATGTGAATAAGTAGTGTCCCATAATATTCTCCTTCGTAAAATCGGCATCAAGAATGCCCGCCGGGACCGGCGGGCAGTTGGAAACAAATATTTGTTCCTTATCTTTCGATTTACACCGCCGGATTTGGCACCTTTTGCTCTCGCACAGGTTGCCGGGCTTCACAGGGCCGGTCCCTCCGCCACTCTTGATAAGGCTATAAAATTGTCTATGATTATTTTATCATGTCCGCGGCCAATGTCAAGGGGCAACGATAAAAACCTTTTTCTGGAAAATTCTATGGAAAACTTTCATAAAAACTATTGTGCGGCGGCAGAATATGTGGTACAATTTCCACAAAGGAGGTAGAGAGCCATGACATTCACTATGACCGGCAAAAAATACGAGGTATCCGACGAACTGCGGGCCTACGCGGAGAAGAAGGTCGGCAAGATCGACAAGCTCTTCCGCACGGAGAGCGACGCCTCCGTCACCTTCAGCGCGGAGCGGGGCCGCTACACCGTGGAGATCACCATCCGCAACAACGGCATGTTCTATCGGGTCACCGAGACCACCAGCGACATGTTTGCCTCCATCGACTCCGCCTGCGCCGCGCTGGTGCGGCAGGTGCGGAAGAACAAGACCCGGCTGGAAAAGCGCCTGCGGGACGGCGCCTTTGAGCGCTCCTCCGCCCCGGAGGCCGTGCCCGACGAGGAGGAAGAGGCGGATTACCGCATCATCCGCACCAAGCGCTTCCCCTTAAAACCCATGAGCCCGGACGAGGCGGTGATGCAGATGGACCTGCTGGGCCACACCTTCTTCGCCTTCCGGAATCAGGAGGCGGACGACGCCTTTTCCGTGGTGTACAAGCGCCGGGACGGCGGCTACGGCATGATCTCCGACGAAGCGGACTAACGCTGAATAAATTTTAAGGGCGCGCCTTATGGCGCGCCCTTTTCTATGTCTTCCTCGTCCATGAGCTCAATGCCGTTCTCGGCCAGAAGCTTCGCCGTGACGCCCATGCCGGGCACCACTTTGCCGGAGAACGTGCCGTCGTAGACCGCGTGGACGCCGCAGGAGGGGCTGCGGGCCTTCAATATGGCCTGGGTGACGCCGTGGGCCCTGCAGAAGGCCAGGGCCTTCTCCGCCCCGCCGCGAAATTCCGCCGTCACGTCCTCCCCCGCTTTGCTGTATACCTTATCGCCCCGTATCTCGCTGGGCAGCCGGGGAGCGGGCAGTCCTCCGGCCCGCTCCGGGCAGAAGACCACGTATTCCTTCCCTTCCAAATAGTTATGTACGGCGGCGTTGTCGTTGCTGCCGCCGTTATACTTGCAGTTGAGGCCCAAAAGGCACCCGCTGACCAATATCATCTTTCTCTCTCCTTTTCTCTATGCCGCAGCCGGAGGCGCTCTCTTTTTCCATTTCCCGGACAGGAAGTAGGGGAACATCACCAAAAAGAACGTGAACCCCGCCAGGGCCCCGCCCAGCCAGTAGCCCATGACCCCCATGCGGAAGGTCTCCGCCAGGAGCATGCACAGGCCGATGCGCGCGACTACTCCGTCCAATATACCCAGCACGAAGTTCATCACCGGGAACCCCATGCCGTTGCACAATGCCGTGCTGGGCCCCCGCAGGGCGTAACCGAAGAAGTTGAGCGCCGCCACCAGGGCGTAGCTGTGGCTCATGGCCAGCACCGCCGGGTCGTCGTCGAAAATACGGAACACCGCCTCCGGCGCCAGGAGCATGGCCGCGGACAGCGCCGCCGAATACCCCAGGCCCACGGCCAGGGCGGTGACGAGCGTTTTCGTGACCCGGTCGAACTTCCGGGCGGCAAAGTTCTGCCCCACCATGGTGGCCCCGGACTGGCTCAAAGCCTGGCATATGATGCTGGCCACGGTGGAGAGCTTGTTGCCCACGCCGGTGACGGCGGACACGGTGACGCCGTAGACATTCAGCCGGCTGGACACGAACAGCATGGACAGGTTGATGGCGCAGGACTGGATGGACATGGGCACACCCAGCTTCAGGAGCTTTATGAGGTTGGCCCGGTCCGGGCGCAGGTACCTGAGGTGGAACTCGAACCCCAGGTCTCCCCGCCGGCGCCACAGATACCCAACGCACAGGAGGAAGCTGACCCCCTGGGCGATGACCGTGGCCAGCGCCGCGCCGAAGGGGCCCATGCCCCCGGACACGAACAGGATGTCCAATATCACGTTCAGCACCGACGCGATGACGATGAACACCATGGGCATCCTGGACTGGCCCATGCCCCGGAGGATGGCCGCCACCATCACGTACCCCACCAGCAGCACCAGCCCCGCCGCGCAGCAGACCGTATACTGCCGGCAGTACTCCGCCGCCTCCGGCGGCACGTTCAGAAGGGCGGTGAGCTGCCGGGCGAAAAGGAGCCCAAAGGCGGATATGACGAGGCTCAAACCCAAAATGAACGTGAACATGACGCCCACCATTTTGGCGAGGCTCTCCCGGTCCTTCAGGCCCACGTACTGGCTTATGAGCACCTGCCCGGCGTTGCAGAAGCCCATGCACACGAAGGTGAAAAGGTGGATGACGTCCGCGCCCACGCCCACGGCGGACAGGCCCGCCGGCCCCACGTACCGGCCCACCACCGCCATGTCCACCAGGTTGTAGGCGGTCTGCAGCAGGTTCGACAGCATGAAGGGCCAGGCAAAGGCCAGCAGCTGCCGCCCTACCGGCCCGGTCGTATAGTCTTTTATGAGGGTCTTCTTCTCCGCCATAGACGTCTCTTTTTCTCTCGTTTTTCTTTATTTTATCCCTATGGCGGAACGAACACAAGGGAAATTTTACCGCTTGATCCGTATGGTCACCACCATCTCATTGTCGTTCTGCTCCCGGAGCATCCCCACGTCCACGCCGCCCTGGCGCATCACGTCCACGTTCCGCTGGAGGGTATTCAAAAATATCCGCACGTCCTTTAAAACGAACCGGGTCCGGGTGGGGGCCGGGCGGGTCTGGCGTGCCAGGAGGGCGTCTATGTAGCTGTCCGCGGCGGGGACGGTGAGCTGCCGCTCGATGATGTGGTCCAGAGCCTTGCGGCGCAGCTCGTCGTCGGGCAGGCGCAGTAGCGCCCGGCCGTGGCGCTCGGTGAGCTCCGCCGCCCGGAGCTTGGAAAGAATATCGGCGGGGAGCTTCAACAGCCGCAGCTTATTGGCCACGGTGGACTGGCTTTTGCCCAGCCGCCGGGCGCACTCCTCCTGGCTCAGGCCGAAGGTGTCCATGAGCCGGGCGATGCCCCGGGCCTGTTCGATGAAGTCCAGGTCCTGCCGCTGCAGGTTCTCCACCAGGGCCAGCACGCCGCTCTCCGCCTCGTCCACCTCCAGCACCAGGCAGGGCACCCGCTCCAGCCCCGCCATCTTGGCCGCCCGGAGCCGCCGCTCCCCCGCCACCAGCTCGTACCGGCCCGCCCGGTACCGCACCGACAGGGGGCTCAGCACCCCGTAGCGGCCGATGCTGGCCGCCAGCTCCTCCAGCTGGGCCGGGTCGAAGTTCTGCCGGGGCTGATAGGGGCTGGGGGCGATGTCCTCCACCGCCAGCTCCGCCACCATCCCCCGCCGCCGGGTCTTCAGCATCTGCATGGGAATAGTCCCCCCTTTTACCGCATAGGATGGGTATATTATAGGCGCCCACCTGCGCAAAAAAGAGGGAAACGGCGGTGCCGTTTCCCCCTTGCCAAGGAAATGCTAATTCTAAACGTGCTAATTAAGATGATTTGGCTCTCCTTATGATTCTCGCTAGTAAGTGATGTTATCTGCGAGGACCAACAAATTTGTCACCATTCAAATGAATCATATGATCGGGCATCTCTGCAATCCATAGTTATCTGTTCTAATTTCATAATTCAAGGGGATTACAGAGTGTTTTTGGGTCCAAATCAGATTCTCTTTAAGAATATCTATGATGTTTAAGTCAGTTTCGTAGCAGACAAGATGGATAGACTGAATACCTTGAGCCTTTTGCAAGCAATCAACTAAGGCAACAGATAAAATGCCGGTTCCTGCGCCGGCATCAAGAATATGTAAAGTTTCCTTGCCGGTAGGGATGTTAAACAGGTGGGCCATAAAAGTGGCAGTTTCACGACTTGTGAAAAACTGACCATAAGATTTCCGAAGTGCCTTTGGCATTCGTTCAATATATTCGTTTGTTGTTGAAATTACATGATCAAGCAGATCCATTTTTAGTAAACCCCATTATTTCACTGATGTCACAATTCAACAAATCATATTAATATTATAGCAACTTCTGCATAATGTTGCAAGGAATTCTCACGCAACTGTATCTGATCAATGGATGTTAATGTCACTGTTACCTGTTTTTGCTCTGTCATACCCCCGTCCCGTCGAAGGGCGGGGTGTAGACGCTCTCGGCGCTGGAAAGCTCCTGGGTGTAACCCTCCAGAAGGCCCAGGGCGGCCATATAGTCCGCGGCGCGCTGATATTCCTCCTGCGTCAGGGGCCGGTCCGGGCCGCCTACGCCGTTGGGGGTGTACTGGCCCATGAGAGACACCAGCACGTCCCCGTCCCGGAAGGTCTCCCGTATCCAGTCCAGCACGGCGAAGGTGTTGTCAAACTTCCCCGGCAGGACCAGGTGGCGTATCATCACGCCCCGGATGAGCATGCCGTCCTCATCCAGCACATAGGGCCCGGTCTGGCGGAACATCTCCATGATGGCGGCTTTGGCGACCTTGGGGTAATCCCCCGCGCCGGAGAGTTCCGCCGCGAGGGCCCCGTCCATGTATTTCATGTCCGGCAGGTAGACCTGCACCTTCCCTCTCAGGGCCTTCAGGGCCAGCACGGACTCGTACCCCCCGCTGTTCCACACCACGGGTATGCCGGGCGGCGGGTCCAGGGCCCGCAGGATGGCGGGCAGGAAGTGGGCCCCGGTGACCAGGTTCAGGTTGTGCACGCCCTGGCCCTCCAGTTCCCGGAATATCTCCCGCAGCCGGTCGACGGACACCGCCTTGCCCCTGGCGCCGGCGCTGATATCGTGGTTCTGGCAGAAGACGCAGCGCAGATTGCACCCGGCGAAGAACACTGCGCCGCTGCCCCGGGTGCCGCTGATGCAGGGCTCCTCCCAGTAGTGGGGCGCCGCCCGGCTCACCACAGGCATGTCCCCCACGCCGCAGTAACCGATATGGGCGGCGTCCCGGAGGACGCCGCATTTTCTCGGACAGATGGAACAGATCATCGTTTATTCGTCAGCCGGACCTTCCGGGCGCTCGTGCCCGCGGACCTGACCGGGGACCTTTCCTGTCAGGCGCGGGGGAATGTTGATCCGCATACCGAACAGTGCCCTTATTACCCAGACCATCACGAACACCACCGCGATAGGTATGATACACGCGGTGGCCAAAAGGACAGCGGCTGTCTCAAGAGTGTTTTTAAGCAGGTCACTGGCGCGGTCCATCAGGCCGGATACACCGCCTTTTATTTTTTCCCACGCCTTTTCAAAGAAATTCCCTTCGGAATCAGTATTCTCGTTGATCTCCTGACTTATCCCCTCGGCTTCGGCAATGGTCTGCTCGATTTTATAATCGGATGTCTGCTCGATCAGTCCAGCTACATCCATGGCAAACGGGATGATAAGGCACAAAATGGCCCCAAACAACCCAAGCTTTATGGCCCAGCGCGCCAAAAAGTCCCTATTAAGCAACATCCAGCAGATCAACAGCAGAATTGCTGCGGGGAACAAGAATTTGAATACCAAATGTCCGATCAGCGTCAGCGAATATTTCTCAATGAAGATCACCGAGAGCACAATCGCAAACGTAGAGGCTAGGTCCGCTATCTCGTCGGCTACCGGCGTTGTTGCGTCGTCCGGTACGGCGGCAAGAAGTGTGGCTGCCGTAGCGCAGGACCCGGTCAGCTTCATGACCTTTTCCTCTTTATCATCCAAGGCCGCCAACGTCTGGGAATAATGGTCCGGGTCACTGAAATACTTGTCGCCCACTGTCACGGACAGGGTCAGCAATACAATCAGTAACGTAACTGCAATCAGCCGTATTGCAATAGATTTTTTCCAAACCGCGTCTTGTTCCATTTTTCTTCTCTCTCTTTCTTTTCTATAATTCGCCTCCCGGCGTATTATGGACTGTGTTTTTTGCGCGAATTTTACCCCGTCGTGAACCGCCACAATCGTGCCTGGTCCTCCGGCGCGGCATAGCCGATGCCCACTCGGGGGGAGGCGGTGATATGGGCGGGCACATAGCCGTCGTCCTCCAACGAGAGCTCATCCCCCAGCATCGCGTCGTTCAGGCTCTTGTCGATGCGCAGGAACTTCGTCACCCGGCCCGGGCCCATGGCCCCCTCCACGCCCCGGATGAGCACGGCCTGGGGGGCGTCCTCCGCCCCGGTCACCAGGTTCAGCATCCAGTGGATGCCGTAGCAGAGATAGACGTATATGGTCCCCGCCCGGTGGTAGAGGACCTCTGTGCGCTTGGTCCGCCCATGGCAGGCGTGGCAGGCGGTGTCATGCTCGCCATAATAGGCCTCCGTCTCCGTGATGCGAGCCCGCAGTACGGTCCCATCCGGCAGGCGCCGGACCAGTATTTTACCCACGAGGGCCCGCGCCGCCTCCGGCGCGGGCCTCATCAAAAGCTCATTCATATTCATAGGTATATCCCTTGCCGGCCTCGGTGAAGCCGTCTTTGAGGCCTGCGGTCACCAGCACCCGGCCATCCTTGGTGACGAGCACCAGGTCCACGTCCTCATGGGCCGCGGCATAGTCCAGGGCCTTCTCCGCCCCCAGCACGAACAGCGCCGTGCTCAGCGCGTCCGCCCGGGCCCCGTCGGGGGTCACTACCGTCACGGACAGCAGGTCGTTGTCCACGGGCCGGCCCGTGGCCGGGTCCAGGATGTGGATGTATGTCTCGCCGCCCTGCTCAAAGTACCGCTGATAGCCCCCGGAGGTGACCACCGCCGTCTGGCCCACAGAAAGGGTGCCCACATAGGCGCCGGTGTCCCTGGGGTCCGTCACCGCCACCTGCCAGGGGCCCCCGTCGGGGCGGGTGTCGCCCAATGTCTGCACGTTCCCGCCCAGGGACAGGATGGCCTGCTCCGCCCCGGCGGCGGCCATGGCCTCCGCGGCCTTCCGGGCGGCGTAGCCCTTGGCCACCGCGCCGAGAGACAGCTCCATGCCTGCGGGCACGGTCACGGTGCTGCCGTCTATGGCGATAGCCCCTGTGTCCTTGGCGGCCAGGAGCCCATCCAGCTCCGCCTCGTCCGGCACCCGGTATTGGCCTGTGGTGAAGCCCCAGGCCTTGATGACGGGATACAGCGCCGGGTCCAGGGCCCCGCCCGTCTCCCGCCATACGTCCAGGGCTGTCCCCAGCACAGCGGCGCAGTCCTCCGACACCGCCACGGGCCCGCCCGCGCCCTCATTAAGGGCATGGAGGGAGCCGCCCTCCTTCTCCGGGTCCAGGTCCGCCGCCAGGGCGTTGATGACTTCCGCCGCGGCGGTGAGGGCGGCGTCTGCCTGGTCCCCGTAGGCGGTGAGGAACATGACCGTGTCCATGGCGAAAAGCTGCTTTTCCTGCTTCTCCGGGCCCTTCTTCCCGCAGGCGGAAAGGATCAGCGCCAGGGCCAGGACCAGCGCTCCCAGGCGCTTACAGCTCCGCCTTGTGGGCTTCATAGAACTCCCAATAATCCTTGAGCATGTACTTGAGCACCTTGGGGGTGTCCAGGTGGTAGGGGCACTTGGACTTGCACCTGCCGCACGCAAGGCAGGTCTCGATCTTGTTCATCTTCGCCTGCCACTCCGGCGTAAAGTAGGGCCGCCAGGGACTGCGGCGGATGAGCATGTCCATCCGGGCGCAGTTGCGGATCTCGATGCCCTGGGGGCAGGGCATGCAGTAGCCGCAGCTGCGGCAGAACTGCCCGCCCAGCTGCGCCTTGTCGGCGTCGATGACGGCCTGGAGCCCGGCGTCCATGGCAGGATCCTCGTCCGCCAGGGCCAGCCACTGCTCCAGCTCCTCCATCGTCTGCACGCCGTAGATGGGCACCACGCCCTCCTGCTGCCCCATGAAGGCGTGCACCGCCCGGGCGTTGGAGAGCATGCCGCCGGCCAGGGCCTTCATGGCGATGAAGCCCATGTCCGCCTCCCGGCAGGATTGGACAAGCTCGAACTCCTCCGGGCTTGAGAGATAGCTGAAGGGGTATTGGAGCGTCTCGAACCGGCCGGAGGCCACCGCCTCCTGGGCGAAGCGGATGGAGTGGCTGGTGACGCCGATGTGGCGGATATGGCCCGCGGCCTTTGCCTCCAGGGCGGCCTCATAGGCGCCGTTGTCCACCTCGTCCCAGTTGGACACCATGTGGAACTGGAACAGGTCTATGTAGTCGGTTTTGAGCCGCTCCAGGCTCATCTGGATGTGCTTGGCCACGGTGTCGTGGTCCCGGCCCATGCTCTTGGTGGAGATGACGATGTTCTGGCGCACATCGGCCAGGGCCAGGCCCAATTTCTCCTCGGAGTCGGTGTAGGAGTTGGCGGTGTCGAAGTAGCGGATGCCGCCCTCATAGGCCCGGCGAAGGATGGGCACGGCTTCCTCCTTGGTCCGCCGCTGGATGGGCAGGGCGCCGAAGGCGGGCTTCGTCACCGTAAGGCCGGTCTTTCCCAATGTCATGGTCTGCATAAGATCACCTCAAAGTGTATATGATTTATTGAAAGTTTACCCTTGCATGGGGCGAATGTCAAATAGAACTTGACTTTTGCGGGGCCGCGTGGTATTATAATGCCCCAATCGAACGACGCGGGATAGAGCAGTCTGGTAGCTCGTCGGGCTCATAACCCGGAGGTCGGGGGTTCAAATCCCTCTCCCGCCACCACTCAGACGCCGTTTTCCATGTGAAAACGGCGTCTGTTCATGCCCTTCCGTCTTTTGAAATGAAATACGCCCTTGACAAACAAACGGTGTTAGCACATAATGATACTAACAGTGTTAGTTTGTCGGGGAGGGAACGATGGCTCGACAAGGTTTGACCCGGGCGGACATTATCAGGGCCGCTATAGAGATGATCGAATCGGAGGGACTGCACAGCTTTTCCCTGCGGGAACTGGCCAGCAGGCTCCATATAAAAGCGGCGTCGCTGTATAACCATATCAGCAGTTCAGATGAACTCCACACGGAGATCGGCTATTACGCCATTTCGGAGCTGAAGAAGGCGCAATTGGCTGCCATTGCCGGAAAGGAACGGTCAGAGGCCATTGGATCGCTGGCGGACGCCTATTACCGCTTTGGCAAAGAGCGTCCGGAGCTCTATAAAGTCATTCTGTCTCTGCCTATGGTGAAAAATGACGCGATCCACCGTGCCGGCTTTGACATCGTGGAGCCCATCATGACAGCGATGACAGGCTATCGTTTGACCAGGGAACAGATGATGCATCTGCAGAGGGTCTTTCGCAGCATCATGCACGGCTTTATCTCTCAGGAGGAAGCGGGCTGCTTCCGGCAGTTCCCGGTGGACGTTGAGGAAAGCTACCGGATGGCGGTCCGGGGATTCATTCTGCTGTTGGAAAACGCGGAAAAAGAGGCGCAGGCATGAAAACAGACAAGACAGAGCTTTTTGAAAAAACGCCGGTCACACGGGCGGTCCTGGCGCTGGTGGTCCCCACAGTGATCAGTCAGATGATCACCGTCATCTACAATATGGCGGACACGTTTTTCGTCGGACAGGTCGGCGATCCTGACCAGGTGGCTGCCGCGTCTCTTTGTCTGCCGCTGTTTCTGGTGACCACGGGGCTTGCAAATCTATTCGGAATAGGCGGCGCAAGTCTTATATCGCGAAGTTTGGGACTTGGCGACACAGACAAGGCGCGGAAAACCTCCGCCTTCTGCATCTGGACGTCTGCCGCCGTGGCTTTTCTATACGGGATCGGGATATTTGCTTTTCACAGCACGATCCTCCCCCTGGTCGGAGCGGACGAATACACCTATGATTTCTGCAACAGCTATCTCTTCTGGACGCTGACCATTGGCGCGGTACCCACGGTGTTGAACGCCGCCCTGGCGCACCTGGTCCGGGCGGAGGGGTATTCCGGGCAGGCCAGCTTCGGCGTGGCGCTTGGCGGCGGCCTCAACATATTTCTGGACCCCGTGTTTATTTTCGGTTTTCATCTTGAGATCACGGGTGCGGCTGTGGCGACCATGCTCTCCAATTTGATCGCAGCGCTCTATTTTATCGCGCTTATTCTTATCAAGAGCGAAAAATTCCACCTTACCCTGAATCCAAGATATTATTCCGTCTCGGAGGGCATACCCAAAGAGGTGCTGTTGGTGGGGCTCCCCAGTTCCATCATGAACGTCATGGGGATCTTCTCGAACATCACCCTCAACAAGCTGTTGGTCCATTATTCCAACGCGGCGGTGGCGGGCATCGGCATCGCCAAAAAGATCGATATGCTGGCCTTTGCCATCGCCAACGGTCTTTCCCAAGGCGTCATCCCGCTGATCGGATATAATTACGCCGCAAAAAACACGGCTCGTATGCGCTCTGCCATCAAGGTGACGCTGATCCTGAGTCTTGCCGTCACGACGGTCGGAGCAGTTCTGCTGTTCACCTGCGCCAATCCCTTGGTACGGGCATTCATCAATGACGCAGAAACGGTGCGGTACGGCAGTATGTTCCAGAGGATCATCTGCATCACAGGACCATTCACGGCGATCACAACGGTCATTATTTCTATCTTTCAGTCTGTGGGACAGAAAGGGAAACCGCTGGTTTTGTCCATGCTGAGAAAAGGCGGGTTGGACGTGCCGTTTATGTTCCTTCTGGACGCTCTGGGCGGCGCTGACGCCATCGCGTGGGCCACGCCTATCGCGGACTGCGGTGCTATGCTGGTCGGCATCGGCCTGTTTGTGCCGTTATGGAGAAAAATGGGAACAAAATAGCAAAATACTCCTCACCTCCGATGCGGAAGTGAGGAGCTGCTTTTTGCTCGTTGCTTTTATTTCCGGCCCAGGAAGAACGCGGCGCAGTCCGCGGCGGCCTCAACGATCATGGTCACGCCGACGAACGTCCAGAGGGTGGCTGTTGCGGCGAAGGGGTTTGCCAGGATCAGGCAAGCAAAAACAATGGTGAGGAATGCCGCGATGGCGCCGATGTACCAGTATTTCTGTTTGGCTCGCAGTATATCCGCGGCCCACTGCACCTTGCATATGCCGCAGACCAGTGCCATCACGCCGTACAGCACCGTCAGGAGCGGGAAAGTGAGGATGAACCAGTCCGACCGGAACACGCAGAAGAAGCCCAAAAGCAGGAAGATCAGGCCCTTGGCCAGCGCGCTGTCCTGCGACGCAGTCTCCGGATCGGCGCGGATGTATTTGACCACGCTGACCAGACCCGCCACCATAAGCGCCAGGCCAAGCACGATGATGATGCCGGTGGTGAAGCCCACCGGGTTTATCAGCAGCAGGATGCCGATCACCAGCTCCACGGCGCACGTCAGCAGCGTGCCCGTATAACGGTTTATTTTGCTCATAACAAACCCCTCAGCTTTCCGTGTGCCCCTCGGCCTTCCAGGTCTCGGCGGCCACGGGGGTCCATTTCTCAGCGTAGGGCGCGGTCTTTGCGCACAGGTGTTCGGCGCTCTCCGGGCTCTGGTAGTCGGTGTTCACCGCACCGGTCTCGGCCACCATCTCGGGCAGAATGTCCGGGTTCTCCAGCATGGGGCAGGGCCGGAGCATGTTGCCGTTAAAGGGCTGGCCCCGGTGATAGGCCATGAAGATGGGGCTTTTCAGCGCATCCAGCAGGGACACGTCGTGGATGTTCACGTTGGAGTAGTGGATGAACACGCAGGGCTCCACGTCGCCCTTGGCGTTGATGTGCAGATACCGCCGGCCGCCGGCGATGCACCCGCCCACATATTCCGCGTCGTTCTGGAAGTCCATGGAGAAGATGGCCTTGGTGGAGCGGAAGGCGCGGACGGCCTGGAGCATCTTCATGCGCTGCTCGGGAGAGGGCAGAAGGTCGGTGGCGGCGTCGTTGCCCACGGGCATATAGTGGAAGAACCACACGAACAGTGCCCCCGCGTCGATCAGCTGGTCGAAGTATGCCTCGCTGCTCACGTCGTCCACGTTCCGGCTGGTGTAGCAGGTGGAGATACCGAAGGGCAGCTTATAGCGCTTCATCATCGCCATGGCGTCGTGGACCTTCTTGTACACGCCCTGGCCCCGGCGGGAGTCGTTGGCCTCCTCAAACCCCTCCAGGGAGATGGCGGGGACGAAGTTGGCCACCCGGAGCATGTCCTGGCAGAACGCCTCGTCGATCAGGGTGCCGTTGGTGAAGGCCAGAAACTCGCAGTCCGGGTGCTTTTCGCAGATGCGGATGAGATCGTCCTTTCGTACCAGCGGCTCGCCGCCGGTGTAGATGTAAAAATATGTGCCGAGCCCCTTGCCCTGGGTGACGATGGAGTCGATGTCCTCAAAGGACAGGTTGAGCTTGTGGCCGTACTCGGCGGCCCAGCAGCCGGTGCAGTGCATGTTGCAGGCGGAGGTGGGGTCCAGCAATATGGCCCAGGGGATGTTGCAGTCCTCCTTGGCGCTGATCTCATCCTGGGTGGCGGAGCCCTTCAGACTGGCGTTTAGGAGCAGGTTCCGAAAAAACGCCTTCCGCACGGCGGGGTCCAGTTCATAGATGCGCAATATCAGCTGATACCAGTTGCCTTTCTCGCCGATGACCTTGCGGATGGCGTTACGCTGGGGCGCATACCACCCTTCGGGGGAATACTTGTCCACCAACGCCATCAGCTTGGGGATGTTCTCCTCCGGGTCGCCCTCGATGTACTTCAGCGCCTGGCTGACGGCGAAGTTCTGCATAGCGGTCTTGATCGGATTGCTCATAACATTAATCCTTTCCCTTTCTAAATTATTCGTATCTTTGTTCCATGAAAATGCTGCTCAATAAAGGCCCCACTCCGCCAGCTTTTCAAAGCCGCCGACGGTCTGGATGTATTCCCGCGCTTGCTCTACGATCTCCGAATACGGGATACCGTCGATACTGTCATCGCCTATAGCGCAGCACAGCTGGACAGGCTGGCCGGTCCGCTGTGCTTTCAGAAAAGCGTAGATATTCACAGAGACGTCCGCTTTGGACAGATCCTTGCCATGTATCCCGCCGCCGGTGACGGAATCCGCCATATCGGAGCCGAGCTTTCGGTTGGTCGCCCCGGCGTCCACATCTGTTCCGCCTGTCCAGTCGCCCAGAGGATTGACCTCGGCATGGGGATATGCGGCGCGAAGCGATCCTGTGTCAGCATTGCTCTGACAGATGATGAGCCTGTCTCCGTCCAGAATGTATTTGCCGTCCGTGGGATATTCCGCATAGATCTTGCGGGCGATCCCGGAGAGGACTCTTTGCTCCAGCGTCAGGGGCATCCCCCTGAAAATGCCGTTATCGCCGCAGCGAAGGCCGTTGGCCTGGTTTTGAGACAGATGCGCATCCTGCGGCACGATCAAAACGTCCGGTGCCACATTCCCGCCGATGCGGTGGATTATGCCGTCGATCAAGGACTGCTCCAGTTGAACGGACGATTCAATGACCACATGGCATTTTCCGTGACCGATCAGAACTTCCACCGCGATCCTTGGGTCTGGCTCTTTTGCATAGGCCAAGTCAACAATGGCCCCGGCGATCCTGTCCGCCAGTTTATCAGGATGGCCGGGATTCACTTTTTCTATCATCTTGATCCCTCCGTTTCCATGCTTTGACCTGATTATAAAAAAGCGGCGCGGCAAAGTCATGGGACAGAAAAAAGACCACGTCCCAAAATACGACGGGTCGTGGATTCTGTCCCTTTTTTGGACACGGGGTGCCATCTGTCCCTTGCCGTCCGGCGTGGGCCTGCGTATCATTTGATAAGATAGATGGTACGCCTTCGATCAGAAAGGAGTTCGCATGATGGAAGACAGTATGATGACCCGGATAGTGATCGAGACCGTCGTAAAAAAGGCGCTTGCCGCCATAAAGGAGGACCCGGAAAGGGAGACCCGGAACCTGGTGGATATGGCTTTGCAGTTTGCGGAGGGAAGATTCCAGCAAGAGTTCTTTTCTACGATGCAGACCATGCTCCAAAACGAGCACAGCGCCTACTATGGACTGGTCCGGGACGTGGTGTCCCGTACCGATACGGAGCGTCTGCTCACCTTTGGTATGAACGTGGGCTACAACGGCTGCACGGTGGGCGCCCGTTGCATCCGGGAAAATGAGCGGAAGCTAGGATGTAACATCCCCTGGATCGTTTCCATCCGACCCGACGGGGCACGGTGGGCCGATGACTGCGCCCGATATGACAAATTGATCGGCGAGGGCGAGACGCTGGGTATCTATGTTTGGGCGGTCTTTGCCGGAGAGCGGCCCCAGGACCTGCTCTGCCTGGCCAAAGCACATCCGGCCAGCGCGTTTTGCGTTTTCTGCCAGGCGGAGGATCTGACAGAGGTGTTTTTGGAGGAGGCGTTGGAGTACAACAATATCATGCTGCTCGTCCGGTATGACGAGGCTGCGGCAGACGTATGTGCCTCCCTTCGGAGAATGGGCCTACTCTATTCCGTGTGGTATCCCTATGGCACTAAGGACCTGGAGGACATCATCAACGGTGACCTTTTCTACAGTGCTCAGCAGCTCGCTCCGGCCTTCACCGTGCTTTTGGCCCAGCCGGAGTGCCCGATGGAGGTGCGGCGTCTGGTGTGCCAGGCGGTGCGCTCGGCCCGAAGCGACCAGCGGTTTCAGACGCTGTTGTGGGAGATGGAGAGCGACAACTGCCTGGTGGATTCCATCATTTCCGGGGATTCCTGCCTGGTGTCCTTTGACGGCGCTGGCCGCCTATGCTCCAGGGATAGAAAGACATGGGGCGAACGGAGCGACACCTTCCATGGCAGCCTGGTGGAGATGCTGCAGGGCGCATATCCAAAAACAGTGGAGGAAACAGCATGAGCGGTGGCAAGATCGGTGTGGTAGACGTGGGCGGCGGCTTTCGCGGCGTCTACGCCGCCGGGGTACTGGATTTTTGCATGGACTATGGCATCCGTTTCGATTTGGGGATAGGCGTATCTGCTGGCAGCGCCAATCTGATCTCCTATTGCGCCGGGCAACGGGGGCGTAACTACCAGTTCTATGCGGAGTACGGCAGGCGCAAGGAATACGCCGGCGCGGGAAATTTCCTGCGCAAGAGGTCCTATGTGGACCTTGACTACGTCTACGGAACGCTCAGCAATTCGGACGGGGAAAATCCTCTGGACTATGCCGCCGCTATGGCCGATCCCATGGAGTATTTCGCCGTGGCCACCGAGGCGGAAACGGGAAAGGCAAAGTATTTCGGCAAGAGTGCCTTTGCCCAGGACGATTACAGCGTCTGCAAAGCCTCCAGCGCCATCCCCTTCGTGTGCCATCCTCGTATAATAAGTTTGAAAGTTAATAATCCAGATATCAGCAGGCTTAGAGATGCCCGTGATACAATAGCTGTAG
>CANRKN010000020.1 GCA_947631215.1 uncultured Oscillospiraceae bacterium
GATGACCACGGGGATCATCATGCCCATGTCGCCCTTGGTGCGCTCGTTGAAGTCCTTGGTGAACTGGCCGATGTTGATGCCGTACTGACCAAGGGCCGGGCCCACGGGGGGAGCCGGGGTGGCCTTGCCCGCCGGGACCTGGAATCTGACGTATCCAACTATTTTCTGAGACATTTTTAAATTCTCCTCTGGTCCTCAAAAATGAGGTAGTAAAAATTCATTCATCCTTCACCGGCTCGATCTGGTCAAGCTCCAGATCCACCGGCGTCTCACGGCCGAACATGGACACGATGACGCGGACCCTGTCCTTCTCCGGCTCCAGCTCGTCCACTGTGCCGAGGAAGCCCTCCAGGGGGCCGTCAGTGACCTTCACGGTGTCGCCCAGGCCGAAGCCCACCACGACCTCGTGGCGCTCCATGCCCAGGTCCAGGACCTCCCGCTCCGTCAGGGGCACGGGCTTTCCGTCCATGGACACGAAGCCGGTGGAGCCTCTGGCATTGCGCACAAGATGCCAGCTCTCGTCGGTGAGGATCATCTTCACCAGCACGTAGCCGGGGAACGTCTTGCGCTCATAGGTCTTTTCGCCGTTGTCGGTGTGTTCGGTGACTGTCTCCATGGGGATCTTGACCTCCAGGATCAGGTCCTCCATGTGCCGGTTCTCCGCCGCCTTTAAAATAGAGGCGGACACCGTGTTCTCATATCCGGAGTACGTGTGGACCACGTACCACTTAGCGCTGTCCGCCATCTTACGCGAAGATGTTGATCAGCGCCTTGACCGTCGCCTGCGCGGCGCTGTCAAAGCCCCAGAGCACCACGGCGCACACCACGATCATGACCAGGGCCACGAGGGTGTTCTTCGCCGTCTGCTTGGGCGTGGGCCATACGACCTTTTTAAGCTCGCTCTTCATGTCGCGGAACCATTTCTTCACCCGCTGGAAGAACTTCAGCTTTTCGTTGGTCTTCTTGACCGCGACCTTCGTCTCCTTGGCGGGAGCTACGGCCTTCTTCTCTTCTGCCATGTCTCCGCCTCCTTACTTCGTTTCCTGATGCAGCGTATGCTTCCGGCAGAAGGGGCAATACTTCTTCAGCTCAAGCTTTTCCGTGTTGTTCTTCTTGTTCTTGAAGGTATTGTAGTTCCTCTGTTTGCACTCGCTGCAGCGCAGTACGACCTTGATCCTTGCGTCTGCTGCCATATTTTCGGCACCTCCTTGTTAAATTGCCTCCCTATTCCGGCCACAACGGGTCGACCCGTCCGGACGGCAGGTAAAAGTTATCCTATCACATTCTCCATTAAATTGCAACCATATTTTCCGCGATTTTTGTCTTACATATTTTGATATAGCCCGAAACTTGTCCGTCCCCGGCGCCCGGGCCGTTGCTTTTGGGCCGCGGCTGTGGTATCATCGTGCCATATCAGAGTAGGGACGGCCGCGTAAAGTGCCGGCGGGATGGGAAGTTGCCCGCGGGACGAACGGCGTGAGCCGGCGGTGGCCGCCCCGCATCCGCTGGAGGTAATTTAATATGAAAAACACCAAGCGTCTTGTGACCGACGGCCTGTGCGCGGCGCTGTACGTCGTGCTGTCCAGCTTTCTGGGGCTGAGCCTGGGGCCCATAAAGCTCTCCATCGACGGGCTGCCCGTACTGCTGGCGGCGCTGCTCTTCGGCCCCGCCGACGGCGTTATCGTGGGCCTGCTGGCGGGCTTTCTGGGCCAGCTTCTGGGCCCCTACGGGGTCTCCGCCACCACGCCCCTATGGATGCTGCCCGTGGGCGTGCTGGGGCTCATCGTGGGTCTGTACGCAAAGCATGCGGGCCCCGAGCCCGACAGGAAAAAGCTGGCGGTGGTCATATTTCTCGCCCTGCTGGCCGACACCACCGTGACCACGGGGGTGATGTACGTGGACTGCCTGGTGTATAAGTATTCCTTCGTCACCTATTCCCCCTACATCGTCTGGCGGTACGCGGCGGATATCATCAAGGCGGCGCTCTATACCCTCGTCCTGCCGCCGCTGATCAAGGTCTTGAGAAAGGACGCGCCATGAGAGTGATGGCCATAGACTACGGCGACGCCCGCACCGGCATCGCCGTGTCCGACGCCCTGGGCATGATCGCCGGGGAGACCTTCGTCATCGCCCAGTGGGACCCGGAGGCCCTGGCGGATACCATCGTATCCGAGGCAAAAGCCCGGGACGTGGGCACCTTGGTGCTGGGTTTGCCCCGGAATATGGACGGCACCGAGGGCCCCCGGGCGGAGAAGAGCCGGGCCATGAAGGCCCTCTTGGAGGCCCGGGGCATGACCGTGGTCCTGTGGGACGAGCGGCGCACTACCGTGGACGCCCACCGTATCCTGCGGGAAAACGGCAAGCGGGAGAAAAAGCACAAGGCCACCGTGGATGCCGTGGCCGCCGCCCTCATATTGGAGGGTTATTTGGGAAGTATATAAAATCAGCCGCCCGTCGGGGCGGCTGTATTACTATATGTTGTATCAATATGTGATCCCATACATGGCCAGGAACTCCTCCAGGCACATGTGGTGCTCCATGATGTACTGGGCAGCGGTGGTGCCCACATAGCGCAGGTGCCAGGGCTCATATTCCACGCCGGTGACGTCGGTCTTGTCGGCGGGGTAGCGGATGACGAAGCCGTACTTGGCACAGTGCTCCTCCAGCCATTGCATCAGGCCGCTGCCGCCGATATAGGGCTCCATGTCCTGGTCCGGGCTCTCCAGCACGTCGGCGCACAGGCCGGACTGATGCTCGCTGGCGCCGGGGTAGTTCACGGCCAGCTTCGCCTTGGCATTGGCCTCCTCCTCCGTCATGCCCTGGGCCATGTATATGTCCACGTGGTTATCGAAATAGATGAGGTGCTGGGTGGCGTAGTCACGGTAGCCGGAGCAGAAATAGACCGTATACCCCGCCGCCCGGGCCGCGCCGAACAGGTCCTTCAAAGGCTCGGCGATGCGGCTGTCCACCTTCTGGCCGTTCTCGATCTCCGTGAGGGACTCGGGCACGAAGTCCTCCCCCAGGGGCTTTTCCTCCCGTATCAGCCGCAGCTCCCAGCTGTTTGGGTCAACATTGGGGGGCGTGGGGGTGGGCAAGGGCGTGGCGGAGGGCTGAGGCGTCACGGGCAGATGGGTGGGCGCCGGCTCCCGCTTCTCCGCCTGGGGCTGACCGCCCGGGCCGGAGAAGAGTTTTAAGGCCATATACAGCACCGCCGCGATGCCCACCAGCACGATGAGCAGGTGAAACGCCCGCTTTCCGGCGCCGCTGCGGCGGCGCCGCCGTTTTCTTTGCGCCGGGGCGGAGCTCTTCCCTGCTGTCGCCTTGGCCGGGGCCCTCTCCGCAGGGGGTCTTTTGGTGGTCTGTGGTGCGCTCATACCGACGCCGTCCTTCCCTCTTCTTCCTGTCCTTATTTTACCACGGTAAAGCGGGGCAGTCAACGATAAACCCTATGCGCTCAAAGAGCCCCATAGGACAGAAAAACCGCCCGGAGACAACTCCGGACGGTCATTCTTTCAGTTATCACTGGGCGGCGTTGAGCTTTTTCGCCATGGCGGATTTCTTATGCGCCGCGTTGTTCTTGTGGATCAGGCCCTTGGCAGCGGCCTTGTCGACGGACTTCACGGCGACCTTATAGGTCTCGGCAGCCTTCGCGCTGTCGCCGGCCGCAACAGCCGCTTCGAACTTCTTCAGCTCGGTCTTCAGCTCCGACTTCGCCGCCTTGTTCTTGGCGTTGGCAGCCTTCTGCAGCTGATCCCGCTTGGCCGATGACTTGATGTTCGGCATTCCCTCGCACCTCCCTGTAAAAGTCTGAACATGATGTCCGCAGATGGTGATTATATCAAGAGTTTTCAAGAATTGCAAGTATTTTTTTACTTTTTTGGCTACAATACATTTAAATTACTTGGGAGGGATGGATATGGTGGGCTGCCGCACCGACCTCGCCACCGAGGAGCTGCCCCAAAACGGCGGGGAGCTTCCCGGCGTCATGAGCCGGCAATACGACAGGTATGGCTTTTCTGTCACCGACGTACAGGTGCTGGACGAGCAGGGTTCATCTATATTATGTAAACCAATTGGAAGATATCTGACCGTGGACCTCGACAGTTTCTTCCGCCGGGAAGAGGATTCCTTCCCCCGGGCGGTGGAGCTTTTGGCAGACTGCGTGGGTCAGCTTTTGCCGTTGGGGACTGATGACAGTATCTTGGTGGCAGGCCTGGGCAATCCTGCCATCACCCCGGACGCGGTGGGTCCCGAGACCGCGGCGGTGACATTGGCTACCCGGCATCTGAAGCAGCAGATGCCGGAGGACTTCGCCCTGTTCCGGCCCGTGAGCGTGTGCCAGACTGGCGTGCTGGGCACCACGGGCATCGAGAGCTCCCACCTTATCCGGGCCATCGCGGGAGCGGTCTCCCCTTCCGCCATTGTGGTGATAGACGCCCTGGCGGCCCGGTCCTCGGAGAGACTCTGCCGCACGGTGCAGCTCACGGACACCGGCATCATCCCCGGCTCCGGCGTGGGCAACGACCGGGCAGAACTCTCCCCCAAGAACCTGGGCGTGCCGGTATTAGCGGTCGGGGTGCCCACGGTGGTGGACGCCGGCGGCGGCCTCATCGTCACGCCGCGGGATATCGACAAGTACGTGAAGGACGCGGGCAAGTTGATAGCGTATGCCCTCAATATGAGCTTTCATAGAGGGCTTACGGTGTCAGACATAGACATGTTCGTGGGGTAATGTTCCACGTGAAACATTGCGTCGAGTTTTGCGATAAGAATGTTTCACGTGGAACATTGAAATTTCCTGCACATCTGCTATAATAGAAGGGCACTGACGAGAGGAGGCCGGGATATGGCGCGGATCGTATGCTTTGCCAACCAGAAGGGCGGCGTGGGAAAGACCACCACCTGCGTAAACCTGTGCGCCGCCGTGAAGGAAAAGCGGCGGAAGATACTGCTGGTGGACGCGGACCCACAGGGCAACGCCACCACGGGCATGGGCGCGGACAAGCACGCGGACCTGACCCTCTACGACGTGCTCATCCGGGGCACGGACCCCAAGGAGGCCATCCTCACCACCAAGTACGGGGACGTGCTCCCCTCCAACCTGGAGCTGTCCGGCGCTGCGGTAGAGCTGGTGGACGCGCCCGAACGGGAAAAGGTGCTGAAAAAGGCGCTGGAACCGCTGAGGGAGCAATACGACTACATATTCATCGACTGCCCCCCTTCCCTGGGCCTGCTGACCCTGAACGCCTTGGCTGCGGCGGATACGGTGCTCATCCCCATGCAGTGCGAGTTCTACGCCATGGAGGGCTTGGCGGACCTGATGACCTCCATGCGCCTGACGAAGAACAGCATCAACCCCGCCCTGCAGATCGAGGGCATCGTCCTGACCATGTACGACCGGCGGCTCTCATTCGCCGGACAGGTGGCCAACGAGATAAAGCAGTACTTCGGAAAAGCGCTCTACAAGACCGTGATACCAAGAAATGTGCGCATCGCGGAGGCGCCCAGCCACGGCAAGCCCGTGAGCGCCTACAGCCGCCTGTCCCGGGGCGCGGAGGCCTACGACCTGCTGGCGATAGAGTTTTTCCGCCACAACCACACCATCGACATCTGACCGGAGGTGACAATATGGCATCCAAAAAGGAAAAAGGCTTAGGGTCCGGCCTGGGCGCCCTGTTCGGCAGCGAACAGCCCTTGGCGCCGGAAAAGCTGCCCATCAGCAAGGTGGAGCCCCGTTTCGGCCAGCCCAGGACAAATTTTGACGAGCCGGCCCTGCAGGAATTGGCCGACTCCATCGCCCAGCACGGGCTGCTGCAGCCCATCACCGTACGGCGGCTGGATAACGGCTACTACCAGATCATCGCCGGGGAGCGGCGCTGGCGGGCGGCCAGACTGGCGGGATTGAAAGAGATACCCGTCCGCATCATAGAGGCCGACGACAGAAAAGCCCAGGAGCTGGCGCTGGTGGAAAACCTCCAGCGGGAGGACTTAAATCCCATGGAGGAAGCCCGGGGCTACAAGGCCCTCATGGAGGACTACGGCCTCACCCAGGAGGCGGTGAGTCAGAGCGTGGGCAAATCCCGCCCCGCCGTGGCCAACGCTCTACGGCTTTTGAGCCTGCCCGACGCCATCTCGGAGATGCTGGAAAAGGGCCAGCTCACCACCGGCCACGCAAGAGCGCTGCTGCCCGTGGAGCCGGAGGCGCTGCAATTGCAGACGGCGAAACAGGTGGTGGAAAAAGGCCTCTCCGTTCGGCAGACGGAGGCTCTCGCGGCCTCGCTCATGCGGGCTCCAAAGGCCAAAAAGGCCCACAGCGGCGTGGATTACGCCGCCGTCATGGGCGCGGAGCTGGGCCAGGCATTGGGACGGAAGGTACATATCGTAGACGGCCGGAAAAAGGGCCGCATCGAACTGGAATACTACGGCGCCGACGACCGTGAGGCCCTGCTGCAGGCGCTGTTCACACTGAAGAAATAAGAGGAAGAGACTATGCTGGACATCAAATTCGTGCGGGAAAACCCCGACGCCGTAAAGGAAAACATCAAAAAGAAGTTCCAGGACCAGAAATTGCCCCTGGTGGACGAGATCCTGGACCTGGACGTGAAGCTGCGGGCGGCCAAGACCGAGGCCAATGACCTGCGGGCCAACCGGAATGCCCTCTCCAAGCAGATCGGCATGCTCATGGGCCAGGCCAAGAAGGACCCCTCCAAAAAGGAGGAGGCCGAGGCCGTGAAGGCCCAGGTGGCGGCACAGGCAGCGCGCCTCGCGGAGCTTGAAAAGCTGGAGCCGGAGCTGGAGAAGGCCCTCACCGAGAAGCTGATGGTCATTCCAAACATCATCGACCCCTCCGTGCCCATCGGCCCAGACGACAGCTGCAACGTGGAGGTGGCCCGGTTCGGAGAGCCCGTGGTGCCGGACTTTGAAGTGCCCTACCACGCCCAGATCATGGAGAGCTTCGACGGCCTGGACCTGGACGCCGCCCGGCGGGTGGCCGGCAACGGGTTTTATTACCTCAAGGGCGACATCGCCCGGCTCCACTCCGCCGTGCTGGCCTATGCCCGGGACTTCATGATCGACAAGGGCTTCGTCTACCACATCCCTCCCTTCATGATCCGCTCCAACGTGGTCACCGGCGTCATGAGCTTCGCCGAAATGGACGCCATGATGTACAAGATAGAGGGGGAGGACCTGTACCTCATCGGCACCAGCGAGCACTCCATGATCGGCTCCTTCATCGACCAGATCATCGAGGAAAAGCAGCTTCCCATAACCTACACCAGCTATTCCCCCTGCTTCCGCAAGGAGAAGGGCGCCCACGGCATCGAGGAACGGGGCGTGTACCGCATCCACCAGTTCGAGAAGCAGGAGATGGTGGTGGTCTGCAAGCCCGAGGACAGCATGGCCTGGTACGAAAAGATGTGGCGCTACTCCGTGGAGCTGTTCCGCTCACTGGACATCCCCGTGCGGCAGCTGGAGTGCTGCTCCGGGGACCTGGCGGACCTGAAGGTGAAGAGCTGTGACATCGAGGCCTGGAGCCCCCGGCAGCAGAAGTACTTCGAGGTCTGCTCCTGCTCCAATCTGGGCGACGCCCAGGCCCGGCGCCTGCGCATCCGCGTCCGGGGGGAGGACGGGAAGCTGTACCTGGCCCACACCCTCAATAACACCGTGGTGGCGCCGCCCAGGATGCTCATCGCCTTCCTGGAAAACCACCTGCAGGCCGACGGCTCCGTCACCATCCCCGAGGTCCTGCGCCCCTATATGGGGGACAAAGAGGTGCTCATCCCCAAGAAATAACACAAGATATAGTAACAGGGCCGTCCTAGTGGACGGCCCTATTTAGTTAAATAAACGTGTTGCCCGACAGGCGAGGTCGCCCTATGCCGACCCGACGCCCGGCGGGAGCCGGCAGTGTGCCGGATGCGATTGGTGAGCGTAGCGAACTTTAGCAGCAGGCATACTGTCGGGCCCGTCCGGGCAAAACCAACGTGGCACCGGGGCGGCCTCGCCTGTCGAGCTGGCAGGTATATTATTCTTTCTCCTGCTTGGCTCGCAGAGACAGGATCAAATCGTGGCAGTCCTCCGCCGTCCAGACCACGGGGCTTATGTACCGGGGGTTGGCCCGGGCTGCGGCCATGTCGGCCACGCGGGCCGCCTGTTCGGCGGACATGTCCAGCTCCTCCGGCAGGCCCATGCGGAAGGCCAGCGCCCGGATGCGGTCTATGAGGACCTGGGCCCGGTCCTGCCGGGTGCCCTCCTCCGCCACGTCCGCCAGCACCGCCAGCTGGGCCAGGCCGTTGTGGGCCTGACTTCCATATTTTTCCAACACCGCCGGCAGTATCACAGCGCAGGCGTCGGCGAAGCGGATGCCGCACACGCTCTGCGCCGCCCGTATCAGCGCCCGGGCATAGCCGCAGCCGGCGGCGGTGGCCGCCCGGCCCGCCAGCCGGGACGCCGATAGCACATCGCTCCGCTCCCGGAGGGTGCCGCCGCTGTTCCAGCAGCTTTCCAGGCTTGCGAAGAACAGCTCCGCCGCTTCGGCGGCCTGGGTCTTGGTGTGGGTATCGCTCATGGGGGCGGCGAGGTAGGCCTCCACGGCCCAGCACAAGCCGTTCATCCCGGCGTCCGCCAGCTTCTCCCGGGGCGTGTCCGCCATCATCTCCGGGTCCGAGAGCGCCGCCGCGGGCAGCAGGGCCTCGCCCTCCAGGAAGAGATACCCGCCCTTGCCGTCGGCCACCGCGGCCAGGCCCATGGCCTCCGCGCCGGAGCCCGCCGCCGTGGGGACGGCGATGATGGGAGGCGCCTTCCGCCCGCTCACCCGCCGGCCCGCCAGGGCGGCGATGTCCCGGCCGTGTTTGCCGATGGAGGCAGCCGCCGCCTTTACGATGTCCAGCAGGGGACCGTCTCCGGCGGCGACGATGCTGTCGTGCTCCCCGGCGGCATAGGCCGCGGCGATGGCGGCGCCGTCGGCGGGGAGGGGTTTTTCCGGGACCTTGTCAAAGACCCCGAAGGGGATGTCCTCGTTTTCCAGGGCGTGCTGCAGCTTATACAGCGCCGCCGACTCCCCGGCGCCCACGACCACCAGCGGCTTTCTCAGCCGTTTATCCCGCATGAGCTGGCCCAGAGAGAACACCGCGCCCGGCCCGATCTCCAGCGCCTGCTTCCCCGCGGGATGCAGGCCCCTTCCCAGACGGACGAACCATTGCGCCATGCGTATGCGGACCGCCGCGGCCATGCCCATGGACTCACCTCCACCAAAAATTGGAAAAAACTTCAATTTTTACTATTATAGCACACACCTCGCAAAATGTACAGCTTTTCCGCCCGGAGCGGCGGAGCGTACATTTTTGATGACAACCGGGCCGTTTCCTGCTATACTGTTTGCATCTGAAATACGTTTAATTGAGGTGAGGGATATGCGCATCCAATGGCACGGCCACAGCTGCTTTCAGGTGACCGCGGAGGGCTATACCGTGGTGTTCGACCCCTATGAGGACGGGAAGGTGCCCGGCTGCGGGCCGGTGCGGCTCACCGCCGACGCGGTATATTGCTCCCATGAGCACGGCGACCACAACGCCCATGGCTTGGTGAAGCTCTCGGGCCGGGACTGCCCCTTAAAGGTGGAGAAGATCGCCTCCTTCCACGACGACAGGGGCGGCGCCCTCCGGGGCCCCAACACCATCCACATCCTCCACGGCGAGGGCCTGCGCCTGGTCCACCTGGGGGACCTGGGCCATGAGCTTTCCGGCCCGGCCCTGGAGGCGGTGAAGGGGGCCGACTGCCTGCTCATCCCCGTGGGCGGGTATTTCACCATCGACGCGGCCACGGCAAAGAGCGTGGCGGATGCCATCGGCGCCCGGGTGGTCATCCCCATGCACTACCGGCTGGGGGAAATGGGCTTTGACGTGATCGGCACGCTGGACCAGTTCACGAAGCTCTGCGATAATGTGCGTACCTACGACAGCGACACCTTTGAACTTGGCGCGGACACCCCCGCGCAGACGGCGGTGATGACCTATGGAACATAAGCGGTATTACGGCATCGACATCGGCGGCACCACCGTGAAGGTGGGGCTTTTTGAGGGGGAGAAGCTGCTGGATAAATGGAGCGTGCCCACCGTCACGGCGGACGGCGGGCGGCAGATCATCCCCGACATCGCCGCGTCCCTGCGGGGCCCGGCGGCGGGGGCGGCGCTGGCCGTGCCCGGGGCGGTGCTGCCCGACGGGACGGTGAACCGGTGCGTGAACCTGGGCTGGGGCGTGTGCCGGCCCACGGACGAGTTCACCGCCCTCACCGGCATCCCCTGCAAGGTGCTGAACGACGCCAACGCCGCGGCCCTGGGCGAGCAGCGCCTGGGGGGCGGCAAGGGTTTTGAGAGCGTGCTGTTCGTAGCTCTCGGCACCGGCGTGGGCGCCGGGGTGGTGCTGGACGGAAAGCTCCGGGTGGGCGCCCGGGGCACCGCCGGGGAGCTGGGCCATCTCTGCTGGGACCCCACCGATACCGCCGCGCAATGCACCTGCGGCCATATCGGGTGCCTGGAGCAGTACTGCAGCGCCACGGGCATCGTGCGTCTGGCGGGCCAGGCCGGGGTGACGGGCATGAGCTGCAAGCAGGTCATGGACGCCGCCGCGGCGGGGGACAAGACCCTGGAGGCTGTGGTGGACAAGGCCTGCGACATCCTGGGCTGGGGCATCGCCAGCGCCTGCGCCATCGTGGACCCGGCGGCCGTGGTCCTGGGCGGCGGCGTGGCCCTGGCGGGGGAGTACCTGCGGCTGAAGGTCCAGAACGCCTTTGAAAAGTACGCCTTCCACGCCTGCCTCGGCACCGAGATACACCTGGCCACCCTGGGCAGCGACGCCGGCATGATCGGCACGGCGCTGTACGCGATGGAATAACGTCGAAAGACAGCAAAAAGACCTCCTCTCATGAGGAGGTCTTTTGCTGCACTTGAGGGCAACGAGCAGGCCGCCCATAGAGGACGCAGGTCTTGCCCGGCCGAGTCCGGCAGTATACCTCCCGCTAAAGTTCGCTTCGCTCACCAACCGCATCCGGCACACTGCCGGTTCCCGCCGGGCGTCGGGCTGGCATTGGGCGGCTTTACCCTACATACTTCTCCACAAACTCCGTCACGGTATCCCAATAGAGCCCCGGGGCGGTGTTGACCGAGGCGCCGTGGGAGGCCATGGGCACGGCCAGCTTTTCCTTTTCGGAGCTGGCGCATGCCTCATAGACTTCATCCAGCATCTCGAAGGGCACGAAGGTATCCTCCTCGCCGTGGATGAACAGCATGGGCACGGTGGCCTTTTTCAGCTGCTCCACCGCGGAGGCGTCCCCGAAGAAGAACCCCGCCCGCGCCTTGCACACAGCGGAGGCCATGTGCAGCAGGGGGAAGGCCGGCATGTGGAACACATTTTTCAGCTGCAGCCGGAACTCGTCCCATACCGACGAATATCCGCAGTCCTCCACGATGCACTTCACGTTCTCCGGCAGGTCCTCCCCGGCGGCCATCATCACCTGGGCCCCGCCCATGGACACCCCGTGCAGGACGATCTCCGCCGCCGGGTCGGCGGCGATGATGTAATCTATCCACCCCAGGGTGTCGGGGATATCCAGCCAGCCCATGCCCATATACCGGCCGTCGCTGTCCCCGTGGGCCATGGCGTCCGGCGTCAGCACGGAATAGCCCATGTCATAGTACTTTTTGGCGTAGGCGGCCATGTCCGACCTATGGCCGGTGTAGCCATGGAAGAGGAGCGCGTATTTGTGGCCGGACTGGCGGAACATGGTCCCCACCCGGATGCCGTCGGGGCAGGCCAGCTCCATCCGCTCGCCGCCGGCGTCGTACCACTTATAGGCGGCGTATGTATAGTCCTCCCAGTGCTGCCGCTCCGGCGTGGCCGCCAGGGCCGGGCCGTCGCCGATGCCCTCCACGTTCCCCCGGTGGAACATGTCCGTCATGGTGAAGGAGGCGTCGGGGTCCAGGGCGAAGGAGAAGAGGAAGTTGCCCGCGATGATGAGCGCGGCCACAAGCAATACGGCGATGGCCGCCAGCACGATGAGCACGATTTTTGTCTTCCGTTTCGTCGTCATAGTCCGCGCCCCCTTTCTGTTATCAGTTTAACTGATTACCGGCATAAAAGTCAAGAGCATCCTATCGGATGGAAAAACATACCCCCGGCACAGGCCGGGGGTATGTCACAGCAGGGTCTTCATGTATTCGTAGCAGGCGGCGGCGCTGTAGCAGTCCGCCAGGGCCCGGTGGGCGGTGTCCCGCTCCACGCCGAAGCGCTCCACCAGGTCCGCCAGGGTGTGGTGTTCATACTGGGGGAACAGCCGCCGGGACAGACGCATGGTGTCCACGAAGTCGTTGGAGAGGGGAGATAAGCCCAGCATCAGGGACTTGTCGTAGATGAAGTTCACGTCGAAATTTACGTTGTGGCCCAGTATCACGTCATCGGCCAGAAAGTCCCGGAAATAGGGCAGTACGTCCTCGATGGGCGGGGCTGTCCAGAGCATGTCGTCCGTGATGCCCGTGAGAGCGGTGATCTCCTCCGGCACCGAAAAGCCGGGATTTATGAGAAGGGATAGCTCCTCCCGGGGCTTCCCATGGCGGTACCGGACCGCGCCCAGCTCGATGATGGCGCTGTACCGGGGGCTCAGGCCCGTGGTCTCGATGTCCACGGCGGTGTAGTCGTCAAGCGCTGTCAGCAGGCTCTGGCCCTTCCAGGGCCGGGCGGGGTACTTGAGGGCCTGGCTCATTGGGCGTACTTGTCCCGCTGGGCCACCGCCAGGGCGTCGCAGCGGTTGTTATAGGCGTTGTCTGCGTGGCCCTTGACCCACTGGAAGCGCACCTCATGGCGCTGCAAAAGCCCGTCCAGGGCCCGCCACAGCTCCGCGTTCTTGAGGCCGCCTTTTTTGGTAAAGCCCGCGGCCTTCCATTTTTTGAGCCACCCCTCCGTCATTGCCCGGGAAATATACTGGCTGTCGGTGTACACCGTGACGGCGCAGGGCTCCCTGAGGGCCTCCAGGGCTTTGATGACGGCGGTGAGCTCCATGCGGTTGTTGGTGGTGTCCCTCTCGCCGCCGGCCAGCTCCTTCTCCGCCGTGCCGTAGCGCAGCACGGCGGCCCAGCCGCCGGGGCCCGGGTTTCCCGAACAGGCCCCGTCGGTGTAGATGGTCACGTCCTTCATGCCTGGGGCGCGTCGGCAGGGGCGTCCTCCGCCTCCTCCTTGTCGGCGCAGGCGATGGAGATGATGCGGCTGCCCTCGGCCACCCGCATTAGGCGCACGCCCTGGGTGGAGCGGCCATAGACGGATATGGCCCCCGCGTCGGTGCGCAGGATGGTGCCGTCGTCGGAGACAAGCAGGATGTCCTCCTGGCCGGTGACCAGCTTCATGGCCACCACCGGGCCGGTCTTGTCCGTGACCTTATAGTTCTTCATGCCGTAGCCGCCCCGGCCCTGGGCCTCGCCGCCCCGGAGATATTCCTCCGCCGGGGTGCGCTTGCCATAGCCGTTGGCCGTGACGGAGAGCACCATGTCCCCCTCCTGGACGGACCCGGCGCCTATCACGCGGTCGCCTTCCCGGAGCTTGATGCCCCGCACGCCCATGGCCGTGCGGCCCATGGCCCGGACATCCGTCTCCTTGAAGCAGATGGCCGCGCCGTCCGCCGTGGCGATCAAAATATTCTGGCTGCCGTCGGTGAGGTCTGCGCTCACCAGCCCGTCCCCCTCGTCCAGGGTGAGGGCCCGGATGCCGATGCTGCGGATGTTTTTGAGCTCCGTCAGGAACATGCGCTTCACGGTGCCCCTTGCGGTGGTGAAGAGAAGATACTTGCCCTCCTCCATCTGCCGGATGTGGAGCATGGCCTGGACCCGCTCCCCCGGCTCCACGGGCACGAAGTTCACGATGGGCGCGCCCCGGCTGGCCCGGCTGGCCTCGGGGATGAGGTAGCCCTTGCGGCTGTATACCCGGCCCGTGGAGGTGAAGAACAGGATGAAGTCGTGGCTGGAGGCGGTGAAGACGGTCTCCACATAGTCCTCCTCCCGGGTGGCCATGGCCTTCACGCCCTTGCCGCCCCGGTTCTGGGCCCGGTACTCCATGGCCGGCAGGCGCTTGATGTAGCCGTTGTGGCTCATGGTATAGACGCACTCCTCCTCCGGGATCAGGTCCTCGGCGTCTATCTCGCCGTACACGTCCTGGATCTCGGTGAGGCGCTTGTCGCCGTACTTGTCCCGGATGGCGATGAGCTCGTCTTTGAGCACCCCGCGGAGCATCTCCTCGCTGCCCAGGAGCTTCTCATAATAGGCGATCTTCTCCTCCAGGTCTTTATACTCCGCCTCCAGCTTCTCCCGATTGAGGCCCTGCAGGGCGATGAGGCGCATGTCGCAGATGGCCTGGGCCTGCACGTCGTCCAGGCCGAAGCGGTCCATGAGCCGCTGTTTGGCGTCGTCATAGCTGGAGCGGATGATGTGGATGACCTCGTCGATGTTGTCCTGGGCGATGAGCAGGCCCTCCAACAGGTGGGCCCGCTCCTGGGCCTTGCGCAGGTCGTACTTGGTCCGGCGGATGATGACCTGCTCTTGATAGGCGATGTACTCGTCCAGGATATGGCGCAGGGAGAGGATCTTCGGCTGCTTCTGGTCGTCTACCAGGGCCAGCATGATGATGGAGAAGGTGGTCTGCAGCTGGGTCTGGTTGAGGAGGTTATTGAGCACCACCTGGGCGTTGGCGTCCCGCTTCAGCTCAATGACAATGCGCATGCCGTTGCGGTCCGTCTCGTCCCGCAGGTCGCTTATGCCATCCAGGCGCTTGTCCTTCACCTGGTCGGAGATGGAGCGGATGAGCTGCTTTTTGTTGACCATATAGGGCAGCTCCGTCACGATGATGCGGGTGCGGTGGTCCCGGCCGTACTCCTCAAACTCAGTCCGGGCCCGGACGGTGATCTTGCCCCGGCCGGTGGCGTAGGCCTGGCGGATGCCCGCCCGGCCCATGATGATGCCGCGGGTGGGGAAGTCGGGTCCCTGGATGTGCTCCATGAGGTCACTTAGCCCCGCTTCCGGGTTATCCAGCACGCAGACCGTGGCGTTGATGACCTCGGTGAGGTTGTGGGGCGGGATGTTGGTGGCCATGCCCACGGCGATGCCGCTGGAGCCGTTCACAAGCAGGTTGGGGAACCGGCTGGGCAGCACCCGGGGCTCCTTGATGGACTCGTCGAAGTTGGGGTCCCAGTCCACCGTGTCCTTGTCGATGTCCCGCAGCATCTCGTTGCATATCTTCGACATGCGGGCCTCGGTGTAACGGTAGGCCGCCGGGGGGTTGCCGTCCACGTCGCCGAAGTTGCCGTGGCCGTCCACCAGGGTATAGCGCAGGGAGAAATCCTGGGCCATGCGGACCATGGCGTCGTACACGGACGCGTCGCCGTGGGGGTGGTAGTGGCCCAGCACTTCGCCCACGCAGGTGGCGGATTTTTTGAAGGGCTTGTCGCTGGTGAGTCCCGTCTCATACATGGAGTAGAGGATGCGCCGATGCACGGGCTTGAGCCCGTCCCGCACGTCGGGAAGCGCCCGGCCCACGATGACGCTCATGGCGTATTCCCGGTAGCTCTGCTGCATTTCCCGGACCAGTTCGCTCTCCACGATATGCTGCTCGGGGAACGCGATGTCCTCCGGCTTATAATCTCGGTTATGTGCCATTTCCCGTCACCTCCTCAGTAGTCCAGATTCACGGCGTAGCGGGCGTTTTCTTCTATCCACTGCTTTCGGGGCTCCACTTCCTCGCCCATGAGCACGGTGAAGATCTGGTCAGCCGCCACCGCGTCTTCAAGCGTAATACGCCGCAGGGTGCGCTTTTCCGGGTCCATGGTGGTCTCCCACAGCTCGTGGGAGTCCATCTCGCCCAGGCCCTTGAAGCGGTTGATGTCTATCTTGGCGTTGGGGTTGTCCGCCCGCATCTCGGCGGAGATGGCGTCCCGCTCCTCGTCGGAGTAGGCCACCCGCTGGGTCTTGCCTCTCGTGAGCTTATAAAGGGGCGGCACGGCGGAGTAGACGTAGCCATTCTCGATGAGCGGGCGCATATAGCGGAAGAAGAAGGTCAAAAGCAGGGTGCGGATGTGGGAGCCGTCCACGTCCGCATCGGCCATGATGATGATCTTGTGGTAGCGGAGCTTTTCGATGTTGAACTCCTGGCCGATGCCCGCGCCCAGGGCCACGATCATGGGATAGAGCTTGTCGTTGCCGTATATCTTGTCCGCCCGGGCCTTCTCCACGTTCAGCATCTTGCCCCACATGGAGAGGATGGCCTGGAAGCGGCTGTCCCGTCCCTGGATGGCGGAGCCGGCGGCGGAGTCGCCCTCCACGATGTATATCTCGCACAGGGCCGGGTCCCGCTCGTTGCAGTCCTGGAGCTTGTCGGGCATCTGGCCGGACTCCAGGCCGGTCTTGCGGCGCACGCTCTCCCGGGCTTTCCTCGCGGCCTCCCGGGCCCGGGAGGCGGTCATGGCCTTTTCCAGCACCGCCTTGCCCACGGCGGGATTCTCCTCCATGAATTGCTCCAGCTTGTCGCTGACCACGCTGTCCACCAGGGTGCGCATCTCGGAGTTGCCCAGTTTGGCTTTGGTCTGGCCCTCGAACTGGGGGTTCGTCAGCTTCACGGAAATGATGGCGGTCAGGCCCTCCCGCACGTCGTCGCCGGAGAGGGTCTCGTCGTCTTTGAGTATCTTCGCCTTGTGGCCGTAGGCGTTCAGCACACGGGTGAGGGCCGTCTTGAAGCCGGTCTCATGCATGCCGCCCTCGGGGGTGTGGATGTTGTTGGCGAAGGATACCAGCGCCTCGTTGTAGCCGTCGTTCCACTGCAATGCCACCTCGGCGGTGGAGTCGGACCTGTCGCCGGACATATAGATGACCTGGTCGTGGATGGGGGCCTTATTGCGGTTTATGAAGGTGACGAACTCCCGGATGCCGCCCTCATAATACATCTCGTCGAAGGCTTCCTTGCCCGGACGCTCGTCCTTGGTGGAGATGCGAAGGCCGGCGTTCAAAAAGGCCTGCTCCCGCATGCGCACGTGCAGCGTCTCATAGTCATAGACCGTCTCGTCGAACATCTCCGGGTCCGGGTGGAACCGGACCACCGTGCCGGTGCGGTCGGTCTTTCCGATGACGCGCATGTCCTCGGTCTTCTCCCCCCGGGAAAAGGCCATGTGGTATATCTGGCCGTTTTTGTGCACATCCACTTCCAGCCAGTCGGAGAGGGCGTTCACCACGCTGGCGCCCACGCCGTGCAGGCCGCCGGATACCTTATAGCCGCCGGCGCCGAACTTTCCGCCGGCGTGCAGCACGGTATACACCACCTCCAGGGCGGGCTTTCCCGTCTGCTCCTGGATGTCCACGGGGATGCCCCGGCCGTTGTCGCTCACCTTTATCACGTCGCCGGGCTCAATGACCACCTCAATGTGGTCGCAGTAGCCCGCCAGGGCCTCGTCGATAGCGTTGTCCACTATTTCATATACTAAGTGGTGCAGGCCCGAGGCGGAGGTGGAGCCGATATACATACCGGGCCGCATCCGCACGGCCTCCAGGCCCTCCAGGACCTGTATCTTCGACGCGTCGTATTCCTGAGTAACTTTTTCGTTCAGATCAGCCATATGTCCTCTCCTGGTCTTCCAGCCGCCGGGCCAGCGTGGCCGCCGTGGGCTGGGTCAAAATAACAGTCTCATCGCCGCACAGTATGAAGGACCTGGGCAGGTCCTCCGCCGCGTTCTTCACGCGCCCGTCCCGTTCGGCCCGGGACAGAAAATCCCGCGTGAGATAGGACCAAGAAGTATTATCCAGGTCGAATATCCCCACGATATTATCTCTATCAAGGGCGGCGTCCCCGCCCGCGTATACAAAGCCCTTCACCAGATGCGCCCTTCCTTCACCGTGAACACCTTCCCGCCGGTGCGCCGGGAGATGTCCTCGTCCTCGCAGCAGGTGATGAGTGTCTGGCCCCCGCCGATGCGGTTCAAAACGAACTCCTGCCGGGCAGCGTCCAACTCCGAGAGCACGTCGTCAAGAAGCAATACCGGGTACTCGCCGGTCTCCGCCTTGCATATCTCCCGCTCGGCCAGCTTAAGAGAAAGGGCCGCGGTCCTGGCCTGGCCCTGGGAGGCAAAGCTCCGGGCCGCCATGGCGTTGATGGATATGTCCAGATCGTCTTTATGCACCCCTGTGAGGCATTGCTCCGCGTCCAGCTCCGCCTGGCGGTGGAGCCGCTGGTGCTCTAAGACCTGGGCATATATCTCCTCCGCCGGTGCCCGGGGGTCCGTGACGGTGCTCACGGTCTTGTAGACCACGCCCAGCTCCTCCTTCCCGCCGGAGAAGTCCCGGTGGATGGGCCCCGCCGCCGCGGCCAGCCGCTCGGCAAAGGAGGCCCGGTAGCGTATCATTCGGGCGGAGCACCTGGCCAGGCCGTCGGAAAATTCGTCCAGCGTTGTCAAAAGGCTGGGCTTTTCCCGCCAGTCCTTTAAGATGCGGGTCTTGTTCTCATAGAGCTTATTGTAGTCGGACAGCAGCGCCGCGTACCCGGGCCGCAGCTGGCTGATGGCGTTATCCATGAGCCGCCGCCGTGCCGCCGCGCCCTCCTTGATGAGGTACAGATCGTCGGGGGAGAACAGCACCGCCGTCACCAGCCCCGCCAGGGCTGAGGAGGGCTTTTTCACGCTGTTCACCGTCACCTGCCGCCGCTGGCCTCTTTTAAACAGCAGCCGGATAGTCTGGCTCCGGCCCTCCGCCTCCACGTCCGCCAGGATGCTGCCCCAGTCGCAGTCAAAGCCGATGAGCTCTTTGTCGAACCGGGTGCGGAAGCTGTGGGCCCCGGTGAGCAGATATACCGCCTCCAGGAGGTTGGTCTTTCCCTGGGCGTTGGGGCCGCATATGACGTTCACGTCCGGCTCAAAACATACCGTCTCCTCGTCGTAGTTGCGAAAGCCGGACAGGGCTATGCGCTCTACCCTCATGCGCCGGCCTTCAGGCGCACGGGCAGGATCATATAGGAGAAGTTATCCGAGCCGTCCGCCGGCAGGATCACGCAGGGGGAGGAGGCGTTGTTGAAGCAGACCTTCAAATAATCCGCCGGGGCGGCCTTCAAAGCGTCCAGGAGGTAGCGGTTATTGAAGCCGATCTCAAGAGAGGCGTCCCTACCTCCCCGGACAGGGCACTGATCCCGGCCCTGGCTGACGCCGGTATTGCACCAGATGGTGATAAGGCCGTCCTCCAATTTCAGCCGCAGGGGGGTCTTTGTCCGTTCGTCCACGATGATGGATACCCGGTTCACCGCCTCAACAAAGCTCTCCTTGTCCGCCTCCAAAACGATAGCGAACTCCGAGGGGATGGAGCGGGCATAGTTCAAAAACTCACCCTCCAGCCGCCGGGAGATGAGCACCGTATCTCCCACCACGAAGGAAATATGCTTGGCGCCCACGGTGATCATCACTTTCTCGTCCGTGTCGCCGCAGAGCTTCTCCAGGTCGTTCAGCGTGGAGCCGGGAACGATGAAGGAGCAGTCCTCCACGTCCTTCACATCCACCTTCTCCCGCCGCAGGGCCAGCCTGTAGCCGTCCACCGCCACGGTGGTGAGGGTATCGCCCTTCACCTCGAAGAGCTCGCCGGTGTACACGGGGCGGCTCTCATTGTCGCTGACGGCGAACACCGTCTGGCGGATCATGCGGCTTAATATGCCCTGGGGTACGGCGATGCTCCGCTCCTTGTCCACGAAGGGCAGCTCGGGATAATCTGAACTGTCCGCCGCCACAGTGGCGAAGTTGGCGTCCCCGCTCTCTATGCGGGTGTTGAGGCCGTTTTCTGTACTGACCGTGACGCTGCCGCCGGGCAGACTGCGTACGATGTCGCCCAAAAACCGGGCGCTCAGAACGATGGAGCCAGGCTCCGCCACATCCGCCAGGATGGTGGTGTATATGCCTTTTTTCAGGTCGTAGCCCGTCACACGCACACTCTCGCCCGCCTCGATGAGCAGGCCCTCCAGGGCGGGGATGGGGCTCTTTGCCGCCGCGCAGCGGCTGGCGATGGCCACGGCGGCCTGCAGCAGGGCTTTATCGCAGGAAAACTTCATCTTTTTATCCTCCTCAAGATAGCAGGTAGCATATATATTTTAGTAGTCGTAGTAGTGTCTGACGAAAGTGTTTAAAACCGGGGAGAAAGCCCGGTACGGGGGAAAACCGCTGTGGAGAAGACGGTGGAAAAAAGGTCGGGTTTTTCAACGGAACTGTCAGAAGACAGAGGACGTTATCTCTTTCCACGGTTTTTCTTTCATCCGGCGGAAAAATCTGTGGAAAATTCTGCTGCTATTGGCCGCGGGCGTTCAGGTTGGAGGTGATGTCCCGCACGGCGGCGGCCATCTCCGGGTCTGTCTTGATCAGGTCCTCCACCTTCCGGATGGAGTAGAGGACGGTAGAGTGGTTTTTCTCAAATATCTGGCCGATGTCCTCCAGACTCATGCTGGTGAGATTGCGGATGAGGTACATGGACACGTGCCGGGCGATGGCGGTATTTTTGCTGCGCTGGCGGCCCTGCAGTGCCTCCTCTTCGATGCCGTAGTACCGGCTGGTCTCGGAGATGATGGTCTCCGGGGTGGGCACGAACACCCCCAGCTGGGTCACGTCCTTGATGGCCCGCTTGACGCTGTTTATCGTGATGGTGTCGTCCAGCATGTCCCGGTAGGCGGTGAGCCTGTGGACCACGCCCTCGATCTGACGGATGTTGGAGGTGATGGCCTCGGCGATATATTCCACGATGTCGTCGGACAGGAGCAGGCCCAGGCCCATGCTCTTGCTGCGGATGATGGCCATGCGGGTCTCCAGGTCCGGGGGCTGCACGTCCGCCATCAGGCCGCCCTCAAAACGGGTGCGGAGCCTGTCCTGGAGGTTCGCCATCTCCTTGGGGGGCCTATCGGAGGTGATGACGATCTGATGTCCGGCCTCGTAGATGTCGTTGAAGGTGTGGAAGAACTCCTCCTGAATCCGCTCCTTGCCGGCGATGAACTGGATGTCGTCCACCAAAAATAAATCCGCGTTCCGGTACTTGTTCCGAAACTCCTCCGGGGTCTTCCGCTGCAGGTGGCTCACAAGCTGGTTGGTGAACTCCTCGCCCTTCACGTAGCTTATTTTCACAGACGGGGTCTTTTCCCGCACCGCGTGGGCGATGGCCAGCAGCAGGTGGGTCTTGCCAAGGCCGGAGTTGCCGTAGATGAACAGGGGGTTATACTTCTTTCCCGGGGTCTCCGCCACGGCGACGGCGGCGGCGTAGGCGAACTTGTTGGACTGGCCCACGATGAACCGGTCGAAGGTGAAGGCAGCCGCCTCGGGCAGGTCATCATCTGCCTCCGGCTTTTGGTAGTCCTCCATCTCGTCCGGAGTGAGCACCAGGATATCGAAGGGGCAGGAGAAGAGGTCGGAAAGCGTCTTCCGGATAGTGTCGCCGAAGCGCTGAAGGATGATGCTGCGCTTGAAGTCATTGGTGGTTTTCAGTACGATGCGCCTGTCCTCCAGGGCAACCGGCTCGCAGTCGGCAAACCAGGTATTGATGGCTATGGACGTGAGCTGCTGGGAAAGCTGATCCACTACCCGCTGCCATATATCCCGGATGGAGGTCATGTCGTTCATATCCCTGTCCCCTTTCGTTGGTGAAAGGTAAGTTTTAATAATATAAATAAGTATCCTACCCATTATAACATCCCGGGGCACAGGATACAACTGGAAAATGCAACAAAACAGGCGGCGTTTTTTGACAGAAAGGGGTTGAAAGCGGCGGCGGAGCGGGTTAAAATAGGCGGCGAGGTATGGAACGTGAACGCATTGACCCTGGCGATCCTGGAAAACAAGAACATAGCCCCCCTCCCTGACCTTGTCGAGGGGGGCAGTCTGCCTGCGCTCATTTCCGGCCTGGCGCCCATCCACAGGGCCCATCTGGCGGCGGCCATGGGGACCAAATGCGGCAGGCCCCTGTGCGTGGTGACGGCGGACGACGCCTCGGCGGAGGCCATGGCGGCGGATCTCGCCTCCTTCCTGGGCCGGGAGGTGGTCACCGTCACCGGCCGGGACTTCACCTTCTACTCCTCCGAGAGCGTGTCCCGCCAGGGAGAGCAGAAGCGCCTGCGGGCCCTGGACAGCCTCTTGGGGGACGGCGCGCCCCCCGTGGTGGTCACGGCGGCGGCGCTCCTTACACGCACCATTCCCCCTACGGCCCTGGAGCGGGCGGCCTTTACCCTGAAGAAGGGACAGGAGATACCCCCGGAGGAGCTCACAGACCGGCTCCTGCGGGCGGGGTATCGCTCCGCCGACCAGGTGGAGGGCCCCGGCCAGTTCGCCCGCAGAGGCGGCATCATGGACCTGTGGAGCGCCGGCGCCGCCCAGCCCGCCCGGCTGGAGTTCTGGGGCGACGAGATAGACTCCCTGCACGCCTTCGACCCGGGCTCCCAGCGCCGGACGGGAAAGCTCCGGGCTCTGCGGGTGCTGCCCGCAGCGGAGACCATCCCCTCCCTGGCGGAGGGGGGCCGGGAGGGGCTCATAAACGCCCTCAGGGAGATATACGGAAAACTCAACCGCAACGCCTCCAAGTTCGACGTGGAGAAGCTGCGCAAAAACCTGGCCGCGGATATAGAGGCCCTGGAGGAACGGACGGAGTTCACCGCTGCGGATAGGTATATGGGCCTTGTCTACCCGACCTTTGCCACGGCCCTGGACTATTTTCCGCCGGACGCTCTGGTGGTGCTGGACCAGCCCGGCAAGTGCGCCCAGCGGGCCCGGGATTTTTTAAAACAGGCCAACGAGGACGTGCGCCTGCTCATCGAGGGGGGCACCCTCTCCGGCCGCCACGCCCAGTTTTACACCACCTGGGAGACGGCTGCCGAAAGGCTGACAGACTGGCCGGTGGTGATGGCGGACGCCTTCACCGTGGGCCGGTACCCCATGCCGGTGAAGTCCACCATGGGCCTCACCGCCAAGCAGCTGCCCTCCTACGCCGGCAGCGGCCAGCAGGCCGCCGAGGACGTGCGCCACTGGCTGGGGGAGGGGTACCGGTGCGTGGTCCTTGCCGGGGACGAGCGCCGGGCCAAGGTCCTGGCGGACATCCTGCGGGACAAGGGCGTGGGGAAGGTATATGTAGACACGCCCCTGGAAAAGCTCCCGGAGCCGGGCACCTGCGCCCTCGCGGTGGGGAATCTCTCCGCCGGACTGGAATACCCCCAGATAAAGCTGGCGGTGCTGGCGGACACCCAGATCGCGAAAAGCGGCCTGCGCCCCGCCCGGCGCAAGCGGGCCCTGCCCGCCGGGGCCAGGCTGGGCTCCTATGAGGACTTGGCCGTGGGGGACCTGGTGGTCCACGAGACCCACGGCATCGGACGCTTCGCGGGCATCTTCAAAATGCCCGTGGACGGGGTGGAAAAGGACTATGTGAAGATCTGCTACGCCGGCACGGACAGTCTCTATGTGCCCGCCACCCAGCTGGACCTGGTGACCAAGTACATAGGCGCCGGGGAGGACGCCCCGGTGAAGCTGTCGAAGCTGGGCGGCGCGGACTGGACCCGTGCCCGGAGCCGGGCCAAGGCCGCCGCCAAGCAGATGGCGGGCCAGCTCATCAACCTTTACGCCGCCCGGCAGAAGAGCCCCGGCCATGCCTTCGCCCCCGACTCCACCTGGCAGCGGGAGTTCGAGGAGGCCTTCGAGTACACCGAGACGGAGGACCAGCTCCGCTGCATCCGGGAGATCAAAAAGGACATGGAGCGTCCGTCCCCCATGGACAGACTGCTGTGCGGCGACGTGGGCTACGGCAAGACGGAGGTGGCCCTGCGGGCGGTGATGAAGTGCGTGCTGGACGGCATGCAGGCGGCCATATTGGTGCCCACCACGGTCCTGGCCCAGCAGCACTACCAGACCGCCGTGAGCCGGTTTTTCGGCTTCCCGGTGAACATCGCCATGCTCTCCCGCTTCAGCACCCCCGCTCAGGCGAAAAAAACCCTGGCGGCCCTGGCGGACGGCTCCTGCGACATCGTGATAGGCACCCATAAGCTACTGCAGAAGGATGTGCATTTCAAGCGCTTGGGCCTTCTGGTGGTGGACGAGGAACAGCGCTTCGGCGTGGGCCACAAGGAGCATATAAAGGAGCTCACCAAACAGGTGGACGTGCTGACATTGTCCGCCACGCCCATCCCCCGGACCCTCAACATGGCCCTGTCCGGCATCCGGGACATGTCCACCCTGGAAGAACCACCCCACGACCGCTTGCCGGTGCAGACCTACGTCATGGAGCACGACTGGGGCGTGGTGGCGGACGCCATCCGCCGGGAGGTGGCCCGGGGCGGACAGGTATACTACCTGCACAACCGCATCGAGAACATCGAGCGCACTGCGGCCCGGCTCATGGAGCTGCTGCCGGACGTGGCCATCGACGTGGGCCACGGGCGGATGGGGGAAAATGAGCTCTCCGCCGTCATGGAGAAGGTCACCCAGGGCCAGACCCAGGTATTGGTGTGCACCACCATTATAGAAACCGGCATCGACATCCCCAACGTGAACACCCTGATAATAGAGGACGCCGATAAAATGGGCCTGGCCCAGCTCCACCAGATACGTGGCCGGGTGGGCCGCTCCGCCCGCCGGGCCAGCGCCTACCTCACCTACCGGAAGGACAAGGTCCTCACCGAGATCGCGGAAAAGCGCCTGGAGGCCATCCGGGAGTTCGCCGAGTTCAACTCCGGCTTCCGCATCGCCATGCGGGACCTGGAGATCCGGGGCGCGGGGAACCTGCTGGGCGCAGAGCAGTCCGGCCACATGATCGACGTGGGCTATGATATGTACTTAAAGCTCCTGGAGGAGGCCGTGCTGGAGGAGAAGGGCGAGCCCCTGCCCGTGCGGGCGGAGTGTGCCGCGGACCTCGCCGTCAACGCCAACATCCCGGAGAGCTATATAAAGAGCGCCGCCCAGCGCATGGACGTGTACCGCCGTGTGGCCCTCATCCGCACCGAGGCGGAGGCCGACGACATCACCGACGAGCTGGTGGACCGCTTCGGCGACCCGCCCGGCAGCGTCAACACCCTCATCCAGGTGGCCCTCCTTCGCGGCGAGGCCTCCCGTCAGGGCGTCACCGACATCGCCCAGAAGGGCGGGGCGGTGAAGTTCTCCTTCGCCAGCTTCGACTTCGCCCGCATCAGCGCCCTCTACGCCAAGCCGGAATGGAAGGGCCGGGTAAAGGTGGACGCCGGCGGCAAGCCCGCCGTCATGCTGCGGCTGGCCTCCCGCCGCCGCATCCTGGAAGAGGCCAGGGCATTTATCGCGGATTACGCTTCTACCGCAGAGGCGAACCAATAAAAAAGCAAGGACCAACCGGTTGAAATAGTCAAGAGATAGTAGACACAAAAAGTAACAGGTTAGGCCACCAGTTCTGTGCGAAACAGGACTGGTGG
>CANRKN010000021.1 GCA_947631215.1 uncultured Oscillospiraceae bacterium
CCGCCGGTGTGGCCCAGGCCCCGGCCGGACAGCTTCGCCATCTTCACGCCGCAGGCCGCCACCATGGGGCACAGCAGAAGACTGGTCTTGTCCCCCACGCCGCCGGTGGAGTGTTTGTCCGCTTTGACGCCGTTGATGCCGCTGAGGTCTATCTTGTCCCCCGAGTCCAGCATGGCCATGGTCAGCTCAAAGGTCTCGTCGGGCGTCATGCCCTTGAAGTAGATCGCCATGCACATGGCGCTCATCTGGTAGTCGGGGATGTCGCCCTTGGTATAGCCCTCGATCATCCAGCGTATCTCGTCCCGGTCCAGCGCGCTGCCGTCCCGCTTTTTCATGATAAGGTCGCTCATCCGCATAGGGGCCGCCTCCTGTCATTTGTGCATATTGCGCAATTGTTTTCCGGAATTTGACCCCATTATAGCACACATTTTCCATTTTGGCTATCAGAAATAATGGGGCCTGCCTCCCATCCAGAGCACGTGCTCCCCCGGCTCGGCCTCCTTTGGCGCAGATGAGGCCGGCGGCGGGGTCTTCTGCCCCTCCATGGGCCTCTCGGCGGCGTATTCCGGCGTCTGGGGGAAGGCGCGCATCTGCGCCGGGCTCAGGCGCCTTGTGAGCCGCAGGCGCCCTTCCATGGGCTCCGGCACGCCCAGGTACCCGGCTCTCTCCCCGTAGACCGTGAGGCGCACCACCCGGCCCACGTCGGCCATGTCCGCCGTCATGACCGTGATGGGCCCCTGCCGTTCGATAGTGAGAGTGCCCTGCTTTTTTCCGTCGATGTAGATCGGTATGTCCATAACAAAACCCTCCGTCATAGAAAACTCTATGACGGAGGGCGGTATTTTACGACAGAGACTGGTTCAAACCGAAGCTGACGGCGATGGCGTCGTCCACCTTGGTCATGGTGGGGCCGGACAGCTTTCCCATCCGCTCCCGCAGGCGGGATTTGTCCAGGGTGCGTATCTGCTCCAGGAGTATGACGCTGTCCCGGGTAAGGCCGCTGTCCGGGGCCTGTATCTCGATGTGGGTGGGCAGCCGGGCCTTCCCCACCTGGGAGGTGATGGCCGCGGCGATCACCGTGGGGCTGTGGCGGTTGCCCGTGTCGTTCTGGATGATGAGCACAGGGCGCAGACCGCCCTGCTCCGAACCGACCACGGGGCTGAGATCGGCGTAATAGATGTCTCCGCGTCGAACCGGATTTGTCATGTGAGCACCTTCCGTGAAAGAGTCGCCCGGTACATTCTATGTACGGACATGCTTCTATTCTCCCACGAAGGCGCGATTTTTATACTTACTGCACGTAGATGCGGGGTACCCGGGGGCTCACGGCGCAGAAGAGCTCATAGTGGATCGTCCCGGCCAGATCCGCCACGTCCCCCGCGGGCATGACCTTGCCGAATATCTCCGCCACGTCCCCGCTGTGCACATCCTCGCCGGTCACGTCCAGCATGCACATGTCCATGCAGATGCGGCCCACCTGCCGGACCTTTTTGCCTTCCAGGTCCACGGTGAGCCTGTTGGAGAGGGTCCGGTGCAGGCCGTCGGCGTAGCCGATGGGCAGCACGGCGATGGAACTGGGCTTTTCCACGGTGAAGGTCCGGCCATAGCTGATGGTGTCCCCCGGCTCGTGCTTCTCCACGTAGGCCACCCGGCTCTTGATGCTCATGGCGGGGATCAGGTCCAGGTCCCCCTTGTCGGGCCCGGGATAGACGCCGTACAGCGCCACGCCGGGCCGCACCATGTCCATATAGGTCTCCGGGAAGGCGATCATGGCCCCGGAGTTGGTACAGTGGTGTATCTCAAATTTCTTCCCCGCCTGGGCCTCCACGGCCTGGAAACCTGCCTTGAACCGTTCCAGCTGGGTCCAAGTGAAATCCCGGACCTTCTCGTCCCCGTCGGAGACGCAGAAGTGTGTGAATACACCCTCCGGCTCCAGATTGGGCAGCGCCATGGCCGCCGCGGCCTGGTCCAGGGCCGCCTCGCCATAGGCCCGGAAGCCAGTGCGGCCCATGCCGGTCTCCAGCTTGAAGTGGACCTTCAAGGTGAGGCCCGTGCCGGCCAGAGCGTCATTCAGCGCCTGGGCCACGTCCAGGCTCCCCACCGCCTGGGTGATGCCGTTCTCCGCCAGCACCGGGGCGTACTGGGGGAGCGTATAGCCCAAAATCAGGATTGGCAGCTTGATGCCAGCCCGACGCAGCTCGATGGCCTCGTCCAGGCAGGCCACCGCCAGGTGCTCGCACCCCAGCCCCGCCAGCAGCCGGGATACCTGCACGGCCCCGTGGCCGTAGGCGTTGGCCTTCACGATGCCCATGTATCGGGTGCCGGGGGCCAGCTTGGCCCGCATGGCCCGGTAGTTGTGCTCGATGGCTCCCAGGTCTATCTCCGCCCATGTTCTTTTCGTCTCGTCCGTCATGTCTCTTTCTCCTTTGTATCTTGAGGACTAGCTGAGCTGCCAGTCCGAAATGAGCATGGTCACCACCGTCCGCCCATCGGCGGCGATCTCCGCCGCCTGGGGCGCCATGGTGTCCTTATCCAGCCACACCGTCAGCACGGAGCTCTCCCCCACGTAGAGCCGGGCGGCCAGAAAGTCCCCGTCCCGCCAGAGAAGCTCCACATAGGCGCTGGCCAGCGCGTCCAGCATCACCGGGATGGCGCTCACCGGCGTGGTCCCCTCCTTGTCCAGGGGCCCCGCGCCCAGGATCACGCCCTCGTAGGCAATATTCGTCTCGCCCCGTTTTGCCGACGCCTTCACCCCGGCCAGCAGCGCCGGAGAGAGTATTTCTATCTCCGTCTTCTGCCCGTCGTAGGCCGCGCCCAGCACGTACTGCTCCGCTGTGTCCCCCCTGTCCGCTGTCATGGACACCCGGAAGGTGATGTTCGTTGCCGCCGTCACGGCGCTTCGCAGGCTCTCGAATGCCTTCTCCATCCGTGCCTCCCGGCCGCCGCAGCCCGGCAGCAGCAGGAGGGTCATCATCAGTGCGGAAATGATCCGTTTCCGCATGCGTTGCTCCTTATCGTGTGATCTCCATTTCCGCCCGGGGCAGGAAGTCGATGATATCCCCCGCCTGCAGGGCGTATTGGCCCAGCTTCTCCGCCGCCAGGTCCCCGGCCCGGGCGTGGAGCCAGCAGGCCGTCACCACCGCCCGCCGGGCGGGCATCTGGCCCAGCAGCGCCCCGATGAGCCCCGCCAGCACGTCTCCCGTGCCGCCGGTGGCCATGCCGGGGTTCCCGGCGTCGATGATGTAGGCCTTGCCGTCGGGGAAGGCGCATATGGTCCGATGGCCTTTGAGCACCACCGCGCACCGATGCTCTGCCGCGTATGTAAGGGCGTCGGTGAGCCTGTCGCCCACCGGCCGGCCTAAGAGCCGGGCAAACTCCCCCTCATGGGGCGTCAGCACCACCGGCCCCTCCGCCTGGGATATGAGCTCCGGCTCCTGTGCGATGGCCCAGAGGGCGTCCGCGTCGGCCACAACGGGGCCGCCGGCGGCTTTCAGCGCCGCCGCCGTCACCGCCGCCGTGTCCTCGTCCCGGCCCAGGCCGGGACCGATCACGCACACGTCGCAGGCGGAGAGCTTCTCCTCCAGGGCGGGGACAGCCTCCCGGGAGAACCTTCCCGCCTCATTGCCCGCCAGGGGCATGACCATGGCCTCGTCCAGCTTGCTCGCCTCTATCTCATATATATCCGCCGGGACGGCCAGATAGACCAGTCCCGCCCCGCCCCGGACCGCGGCCCGGGCGCAGAGGCACGCCGCCCCCGTATAACCCACGCTGCCCGCAGCGATCAGCAGCTTTCCGTAGTCGCCCTTGTGGCTCAGGGGCGACCGTCTGGGCAGGGCCAGGTCCTCCCCACGGATTGCGTAGACCCCGCAGCCAGCCTGAGCCAATATATCCGCAGGGATGCCGATGTCGCATACACGCAGTTCCCCCCGGTATACGCACCCCGGCTCGGCGAAGTGGCCGGGCTTGCCCATGGAGAAGGTCACGGTGCAGGCGGCCTTCACCGCCTCGCCCAGCACCGCGCCGGTGTCCGCCGACACACCGCTGGGAATGTCCGCCGCCACGATGGGCCGGCCCGCGCCGTTCATGGCCCGCACCGCCGCCAGCGCCGCCCCCTCCAGGGGGCGCGTGAGGCCGATGCCAAAGAGGGCGTCAATGAGCACCCCGGCGCTTTTCAGCTCCTGCGCCAGCGCCTCATCCGCCGGGTCGAAGTCCTCCAGAGCGCCCCCGGCGGACTGGAGCTCCCGCTCCATGCTCCGGGCGTCCTCCGTCATCTTCTCCCGGGCGCCTGCCAAGAGGCAGCGCACAGAAAAGCCCATGTCCATCAGGATGCGGGCCGCCGCGATACCGTCGCCGCCGTTGTTGCCGGGGCCGCAGAACACTACGGCGGTCTTTTGTTTTCCCGCCAGCTCCGCCGCGGCCCGGGCCACATGGCCCGCCGCCGTCTCCATCAGCTTCAGAGAGGGGATGCCCCGGCCATGGATGGCCTCCTCATCGGCGGCCTTCATGCGCCTCGCGTCGGACAATTCCATGCCGTCACCTCCTCCTGATTTCCACGGATATTATAATATTCCATTTTTCATCCGTCAATTTAAACCGCTTCAAGTCGATGTAATTTATTTTTAATACTTCTGTAACATTTTTTACCCGTGGGATATGCTATAATGCTTTCAGTGGAAAATTCCGCGATATTTGGATCTATAAGGAGGGATATGAGCATGGAGGAATCCACCCGCAAGTTCAAGGTCGTAGACCACAGCGCCGAGATCCGGGAGATCATGTCCAGCGTGTACAGTTCCCTGCTGGTGAAGGGCTACAACCCCATCAACCAGATCGTTGGCTACATCCTCTCCGAGGACCCCACCTACATCACCAACTACAACAACGCCCGCACACTCATCTGCCGGCTGGACCGGGACGACCTATTGCAGGAGCTCGTGTCCGCATACCTACAGAAATAAATTAAAAGGAAACGGTTTCACCGTTTCCTTTTAATTTAGCAGGCTGCGGCCCGCTGCAGCGCAAAGCGCCCCCATCCGATGGATGGGGGCGTTCACGTTTGCGGGCCGATAAGAGTTTTTTCCGAGGTACACGCCCCCGGAAAAAACGATCCTACTTTATTCGGCTCTGCGGAGCCGAACTCTGCGAGGCTTACTTATTCTCCTTTACGAACTTCTCCAGCCGGTCCATGCCCTCCTTGAGCTCGGCGTCAGAATAGCAGTAGCTCATGCGCATGTAGCCCTCCGTGCCGAAGAAGACGCCGGGGATGAAGCCCACGCCCGCCTCCGCCAGGAGCTTTTTGCAGAAGCTTACGGAGTCCATGCCGTACTTACCGATGGGCAGGAACAGATAGAACGCACCCTCCGGCTCCCCCAGCTCCCAGCCCATGGCCCTGAGCCTGCCGTACACGTAGTCCCGGCGGCGCTTGAAAAGCGCCCGCACCGGCTCCACGTCGCTTGAAAGCGCCACGGCGCAGGCCCGCTGCAAGAAGCTGGGCGCGGAGGTGACGCAGTACTGGTGGAACACCTGCAGCCGCTCCCGGATGGGGGCGTCGGCCAGCAGGTACCCCAGCCGCCAGCCGGTCATGGCGTAGGGCTTGGAGAAGCTCTGCACCACGATGATCCGGTCCCGCATGTCCTGGTACTCGGAGAAGCTGTGGTACTCCCCGGAGTAGACAAGCTCCCGGTACACGTCGTCGCATATCATGAATATAGGTTTATCCCTCAAGACCTCATGGACCGCGTCCAGGGTCTTTTTCGTATAGATGCACCCGGTGGGGTTGTTGGGCGAGGTGAGGATGATGGCCTTGGTCCTGTCGTTCACCGCCGCGGCCAGTTCGTCCGGGTCGATCTGGAAATCGTGCCCTTCCGTGGGCAGGCACACGGGCACGCCCCGGCAGAGGCGCGTGATGGACTCATAGAGTCCGAAGGCGGGCGTGGGGATGATGACCTCGTCTCCGGGGTTCAGCACCGTGGCAAGGCTCACGAACAGCGCCTCCGTGGCCCCGTCGGTGAGGATTACCTCGTCGGGGCTGTAGGAGAGGCCGTGGGCCCGCTTTTCATAGTCGGATATGGCCTTTAAGGTCTCGGGATAGCCGTTGCCGGGGGGATAGTGGGTATCGTTATCGTCCAGGGCGGCCTTCACCGCCTCCTTCATCTCCTCCGGGGTATTCAGATCCGGCTCCCCCAGGGTAAAGCCGATGGCACCGGGGGTGGCCCGGACGAGATATGTGAATTCCCGGATGCCGGAAAGCTGCTCCTTTTGGGCGGCGGTGTTGATGGTCAGTTCCATAGTCTCTCTCCTCTGTTGTCTGCTCTCAGTCTCCCGCCCCGGCGGGGGTCAGGGTCATATAGGCGTCGGCGCTGCCGTTGCAGAAAAGCGCGCCGGCGGCGGTAAGCGTGTCGTCATAGCCGGTCCAGCCATCCTCCCGGATGGCCTGGATGTCGCTGTGGTAGCCCAGGATCAGATAGGGGCACTCGTCATAGACGATCTGCTGCAGCTGTCCGGCCAGGTCCCGGACGTCGTTCCTATCCAAAGCCACCTGCAGGCGGCCGAAGGTGTTCATATAGTTTTCGCTGCTCCAGCCGGTGAGGCTGGTGTCGGAGCCGTAAAACTGCTGGGCGGCCATCACGGCGTTGGAACTGCCCCGCCAGGAGACCATGCACATGTCCCAGTCGTCCTGGGGCCCGCATTTATCCTGCACCGGCCCGTCGGTCACGGGCCGGGATACCTGCACTCCCTGGGCCGTCAGGGCCTCGGTGAGGATGGTGGCCGCCGAGGAGGACCAGTCGTCCTGGGAGCTGGTCACCAGGGTGAGAACCAGGTCGTTGCGGGTGCCGATGTGCTCTACATGGCCGTCCATATTCAGGTCTGCGTAGCCCATGGAGTTGAGGATAGCGCTGGCCGCGTCGGGATTATACCCCCGCAGGCCGTTCACCTCGTAGTGGTAGTCCACGCCGGGACCGGCCCAGGAGCTGCCGGCCATGGCCGCGTCACCCGCGGACATGGATACGATGCGGGCGCGGTCCGTGCAGTACTCCACCATCTGACGCATGCCGGCCTCTGTAAAGACGCCCTCCCGGGCGTTGAAGGCGATGGCCCATATCTGGGACCCGGGGAGATAGGCCTGCATCTGCCGCACGCCTGGCACCCCCTGCAGCGTGGTTATCTGCACGTCGGTAAGGCCGATGGCGGCGTCTATCTCCGGCTCCGGGGCGGATATGGCCCGCCCCACGCCGGTGGCAGTGGCGTAGTAGATGAAGCGAAGCTGTCCGACCTTGGGCGAGCCGCCGAAGTAGTTGGACCGGGCACGGAATATCCAGCTCGTCTCCTGGGGGCCGGTGTCCTCCAGCTGCCGGACGAAGGGGCCGGAGCCTATCATCTGCTCATTGTCGAAGTCCGACAATGAGCCGCTCACCGCGCTCCATATGTGCTTGGGCAGGATGGGCACAGCCAGGTACTGCATGTCCCCCTTCACGTAGGAGGTGGTCACCACCACCGTGCTGCTGTCGGGACAGCGGACAGAGGTGATGCCGTCAAAGCAGCGGGTATAGGCGGTGTCGCCCTGCATCAGCGCCTCGTAGGTATAGCGCACGTCCTCGCTGGTCAAGGGCGTGCCGTCGGAGAAGGTTACATCTTTGCGCAGCCGCAGCGTCCAGGTGAGCTGGTCGCTGGACATGCTCCAGTCCTCCACCAGGCAGTTCACCGGCTCCCCCGCCGCGTTCAGCCGCCACAGTGGGTCGTAGACCAGCAGGAAGAACTCCTCCGCCATGCGCCCCCGGGCCGTAAAGGGATTGAGGCTGTCCGGCTGTTCCGTGATGCCGAGGCGGAACTCGGCGCCCTCATTATATTCCGCGGGGCCGGCCTCCTTCTCTCCGCAGCCTCCCGCAAGCAGAAGCCCCAGGGCCAGTATGACGGCGGCCAAACGCCGCCATAAATTTTTCGTGCGCACGGTCACGGGGCACCGCCTTTCCAAAGTTCGTCTGCAAAAGGGCCGTGGAAAAGCCCACGGCCCTTGCTCGTTATTGCGCTTGCGGCGTTGTTATCTGCGGCCGCGGTTTTTCTTGGTGAGAAGGATGATCACGATAGCCAGCGCCGCCACCAGGAGCACCAGGATCACCACGTAGAGCACGATGGGCGTCTCGTCGCCGGTAACAGGGGCGGTGGGCCCAAGGTTGGGCGTGGCGGTGGAGCCGGGCACGGGCGTAGCGGTGGGCTGGGTCTGGTTGGTGGGGGCGGTGCCCTCCAGGGTCACGCTCACCTCCACGGGGTCGCCGCTGGTGAAGGTCACCCGGAAGGTATAGCCGCCGTTGCCCCAGGACTGCCAGCGGCTGCCGCCGTTGACCATGGCGGGCAGCAGCGTGATAGTGCTGCCGTTCAGCCGGTAGTCGGTGTTGTTGGTGCCGCTGACCCAGTTGTCCGCGCCGAAGCGGATCTGCAGGCCGGAGGGCGTGCGCCCTTCAAAGGTCAGGGGCAGCTCATAGGCCCGGTTCCAGGTCTCCTTGCGATTCTGCTCGGGGGTGGTCACGGGGTCGGCGGGGGTGACGTGCAGCTTAACGCTGATGGGCGCGTAGCTGAAGCCGTTGGCGTCGGCGAAGGTGAAGTCCACGTTGTAGGTGGTGTTGGCAGCCAGGCTGTCAAGATAGGTGTTGACGAAGGTCACGGTCTGGCCGTTGTCGCCGAAGTTGGAAACGGTGAACTGGGAACCGGCGGTCAGGGTCGCGCCGTAGCCGCCCTCGGGGGACACGGTGACGGTGGCCACCTTGGCGTTGGCGAAGGAGATCGCCAGCTTATCGGTGCCGCCCTGCTTCCAGGTGCGCATATCGGTGCCGTTCTGGATGCCGGCGTCCTGGACGTCCGCCGCGTTGATGTGCAGCTGCAGGGAGACGGGCTCATAGGTGGCGCCGTCGGCGGAGGCCTTGAAGGTGAAGTCCATCTTATAGGTATTGCCCACGGTCAGGGTATCCAGATAGGCCTTGGTCAGGGTCACGGTGCAGCCGGTGGTGTTGTAGTCCTCCACGGTGTAGCTGGAGGCGTCCAGAGTCTGGGTCATGGCGTCCGCCGGGCCCACAGCCACGGTGTCCACCTTGGCGTTGGCGAAGGTAATGGACATGGCGTCGGTGCCGCCGTGCTTCCAGGTGCGCATGTCGCTGCCGTTCTGCAGGCCGGGATCCTGTGCCTGAGGCGTGGCGGCAGTATCCTCGTTGGCCTCATAGGTGGCGACGGCGGCCGCGTCGGCAGTCAGTTCAAAGACCGCGCCGGCGTCATAGGGGGCGCCGTTGATGCTCCAGGAGACGAAGTGCTTGCCCTCGGGAGCGGTGAAGGGGCAGGCGTCCAGGGTCAACTGGGTGCCGGCGGCGGTATAGGCCTCGCCGGTGCCCTCCCCCGGCTCATAGGTCAGGGTGTAGGTGGGGGCCTCCGCGGGAGCCTGCTCCCAGGCGGCATAGATGGTAGTGTCGCCGGTGATTGTCACGAACTCATGGGGCTGATAGAGGGAGCCGTTCACATTCCAGCCGGTGAAGTTGTAGCCGGTATAGGTGTAGCCGTTCTCGGGCAGCTCGAAGGCGTTGCCCTCGGTGACCTGGGTAGCCTCCATGGAGCCAGCCTCGGCGCCGTTGGCGTCGAACCAGATGTTGTACACGGTGGGAGCCGCGCTCACGGCCTGCCACTGGGCGTACACCGTGGTATCGCCGTTGATGCTGGCGGTCTCATAAGGCTGATAGACAGCGCCGTTCACGTCCCAGCCGGTGAACTCATAGCCCTCCCGGGCGTAGCCGTTGGCAGGCAGCTCAAAGGCGTTGCCGGCGGTGACCTGGGTGCCCTCCATGGAGCCGCTCTCGGCGCCGTTGGCGTCGAAGGTCACGTCATAGACCTGAATGGCCTGGTCCCAGGCGGCGTAGATGGTGGTGTCGCCGCTGAGATAGAGGCTGTCACCGGGCTGATAGATGGTGCCGTTGTAGTTCCAGCCGGCGAAGGTATAGCCCTCATGGGTATAGCCGTTCTCGGGCAGGATGAGAGGATTGCTCTCGGAAACCTGAGTGTCGTAGACCACGCCGCCCTCGGCGCCGTTGCGGTCATACCACACGTTGAAGACCTGCTCGGGGGCGGACTGCTCTTCGGCAGGCTGCTCGGGAGCCGGCTGGTCCTGAACGGGCTCATCCACCACGGGGCCGGGCTCGATCATGGCCGTGCTGCCGCCGGGGGCCATGGGCTCGGCCTGGAGATTGCCCTCCCAGTCCAGCGTGACCTTGGTCACAGGGTTGGCGCTGTCGCCGCCCACGTTCACCACCTGGGTGACGCCCACGTTGGCGGTGACCATGGTCTGCACGCCGTCGCTGGCGTCGGTGGTCAGGAACAGGCCGATGCCTGCATCCTTCACGGCCTGGCCGGCCTCGGCCTTGCCCACGGCGACGATCTTGCCCTCGGCGCCCTCCAGCAGCATGCCGATGGTGCCGGCGTCAAGCTCGGCGTTCACGCCGATGAGGGTGATCTTCTCCCCGTTGGCCTCCAGGGTCATGGGGTCGCCCAGATACAGGATCTCCGTCTTGTGCTCGCCGGACTCGGGGACAATGCCGCCCACGTCCACGGGGTGAGACTCGGAGAAGACGATATCCAGAGCGCTGTTGGTGCCCTTGCCGGACACATCAAGGATATAGCCGTTGGAATACTCGTTCTTCAGAGCGGCGATCTGCTCGTCGGTGAGCACGTCGCCGTTCACGGCCAAAATGGTGAGGGCGTCTTCCGCCGCCTGTGCGTTCGCGCCGATGCTCACGAACATGCACAGCAGGATGCCCAGCACTACGAGCGTTGTCCATGTCTTTCTCATAAGGCAGTACCTCCAGAATCCAAGCATTACGGGTCGTGTAATCTTTTTGTTATTAATTGTTATTTCCGTCTGGATTCGGTTACAATTCTATCATCAATTCTGCCCGTTGTCAACGAGAGTTTCTGATTATTTTCTGAAATTATAGAATTTTTTACCTATTTGTCACGTTTACCCGTCAGGTATCCAGCCCTGACAGGGTGTTCACCCAGTATCTCTTGTGCACCAGCACCCCGCCGATGACGCATTTGATGAGCACCGTGGACACGCTCAGGGTGTACACCGCCAGGATGCCGAGGTCCGTGCAGTGGGCCAGGACCCACGCCACCGGCACATTCACCGCCCAGGCAAAGCAGCTGTCGAAGAGGAACGTCACCAGCGTCTTGCCGCCGGAGCGCATGGTGAAGTAGCTGCCGTTGGCGAAGCAGTCGAAGGGCAGCATCACCGCCATGATGCGGATGAGGGACCCGGCAAGGCTCCGCACCTCCTCCGTGGTGTTGTAAAACCGCGGGAACAGCCCCGACACCGCCGCCATGAGGATGGCGATGGACGTGGATATCATGAGCCCCAGGGTCAGGAGCTTCCGGTCCGTATCCACGGCCTGCTCCGTCATGCCCGCCCCCAGCTCCTGGCCCACGATGATGCCGATGGTGGTGCCCACGCTGAAGGCCACGGCGGTGAATACGTCGAACAGCACCAGCGCGATGTTCATGGCCGCCATGACGGTGATGCCCCGGGTGGAGTATATCTGCGTCAGGGTGGCCGTGCCCAGGCACCAGAGGGCCTCGTTGGCCATCAGGGGCATGCTGCGGCGGAACATGTCCTTCAAGAGGGCCCGGGGCATGGGAGCCCCCTCCATCATATGGCGGGTGAACAGCACCTGGTCCCTGTGCCGGTGGCTCCACCCCACGCACACCCCCAGCTCCACGAACCGGGAGATCACGGTGGCCAGCGCCGCGCCCTCCACGCCCATGGCCGGGGCGCCCAGGTGGCCGAAGATGAGGACCCAGTTGAGGAACAGGTTCACGCCCACCGCCGACCAGGAGGCCACCATGGGCACCACGGCGTGGCCCGCCTCCCGCAGGGTGGTGGCGTATACCATGGCCACGGTGTAGGGCACCATCCCCCACAGCATCACGCGAAGATACCCCTGGGCGTAGGCGGCCACTTCGGCGCTCTCCTCGGGGCTGCCGGTGATATAAAGGCCGATGAGGGGCCGGCCGGCAAGGCCCAGCACGGCAAGGCACACGAAGCACATGATAAGGGACGTGGCCATCTTGTAGCGGAAGGCGGCCTTGAAGCTCCTCTCCTGCCCCGCGCCCCAGTACTGGGCGCAGAAGATGCCCGGGCCGGAGACGGTGCCGAAGATGACGAGATAGAAGATGAAGAAGAGCTGCCCCACCACCGCCACGCCGCTCATGGAGGCGGTGCCGGTCTGGCCCACCATGATGTTGTCCAGAAGGGAGACGAAATTCGTCACCGTGTTCTGGAGCATGATAGGCAGCGCCACCGTCAGCGCCCGGCGGTAGAACCGCCTGTCTCCTATGAACTTATGGGCCGTTCCGGACATGGGACATCCTCCTTTTCAGACAGAGGGCTATTATACCCGAGGGCCCGCCGCTTGTCAATTTTCCGCCTCCGCGCTTTTCATTTGCCCCGGCCTGTGATAGAATAGGAAAAATTTAATGTATGTTCCCGCGCCGGCGGCGCACACTATCCTTTATCACACCACGAAAAGCGAGGTCGACCATGCATACCATCCTCTCTCTCCTTCTGGCCCTTGTCCTGGCCTTCACCGCCTCCGGGCGCCTGGCGGACCTGCGGGACGTCATCGACAGGCGGCAGGACCGGCTGGAAGCGGCGGGAGACGCACTCCAGCCTCAGGCCGACGCCCAGGTCATGGCTGAGGCCGTCCCCGGCCAGGCGGTGGATTGGGACGACGTGGTCTACGAGCATGTGGACCCCGACTCCTTCTATGAGGCTGCCGGCACCCTGGCGGAGGAGCAGAACGCCCAGGCCGTTACAGCGGGCTACGACGCTCTCTACGCCCAGCTTGTCCACGCCGCCACCCAGGCGGAGGTAGCCTATATCCGCTATAGCGGCAACGTGACTGACAGCTATTGGTCGGACGAGTCCGTGTACAGCGAGACGGTGTATGGCCAGATGTACGACGCCTTTCTCACCGCCTGCCACGGGGTGATGCAGGGCCCCTGCGCCGGCGCTCTCCGGGACCATGCGGGGGCGGACCTGGCGGCGCTTTTTGAGAGTTACGAGCCCATGTCCGCCCGGGAGGCGGAGCTGTCTGTCCGGGAGGCGGAGCTCACAGACCGGTACTACGAGCTCATGGCCGGCGCCGGTGAGGTGGCCTATACCTGGCAGGGCCAGGACTGGACGCAGGACATGATCGACGGCTTTCAGGGCGCAGACCTGGCGAGCCGGGACTATGACGCCTATCTGGAGGTATATTTCGGCCAGCAGAAGGCCGTATGCGATATAGTAGGGCCCATCTTTCAGGAACTGGTGAGTCTGCGGATGGAGCAGGCGGAGCTGGCGGGGTATGAAAGCTTCACGGACATGGCCTATGAGACGGTCTATTTCCGCGACTATAGCCCTGCGGAGGCCCAGGCCCTGTGTGACGGGGTGAAGCCCCTGGCCCGGGAATACTACGACAGCCTCTATGATCACGCCGCCCCTGATGAGACCTCCTTCCCCGACGACGAAAGCATGCTGGACGCCCTGGGCCGATGCGTCAGCGCCCTGGACCCGGCATTGGAAGCGCCCTTTGCCTATATGACGGATCACGGTCTGACAGATATCGGCATGGGGGCCGACCGGCTGGACAGCAACTATACCACCTATCTTCGGGAATACGGTATGCCCTTCGTCTTTTTCTCCCAGCGGGGGGACTGCTTCGACTTGGCCAGCCTCACCCATGAGTTCGGCCACTTCGCCGATACGCTCTCCTCCCCGCCTCCTGATCTGTTCAGTTTTGGAAACCTGGACCTGATGGAGATACCCTCCACGGCCCTGGAGGCTCTGGGCACCTTCTGCTATGACGACGTATACGGCGAGGGCGGGCCCGGCGCCCGGACCGCGGTGCTGTGCGACCTCTTTGAGGCGGTGGTGGACGGATGCATCTACGACGAGTTCCAGCGGGAAATATACGCCCGGCCGGATATGACGCTGGACGAGATCAGCACCCTCTTCGCGGACATCAGCGCCCAGTACGGGGTCTACGAGCCCACAGGGGTGGACTACTTCTGGGTATATATCCCCCACAACTTCTCAGACCCGCTCTACTATATCAGCTACGCCGCCTCCGCCCTGGCGGTCATCCAGATATGGGACGCCGCCCAAGAGGACCTGGCCGCCGGCGTGGGCCTTTTGGAGGACATCATGGCCGCCGACAAGTATAACGGCGGGTATGTGGACACGCTTACGCAGCGCGGGCTCACGCCCTTCACCGAGCCCGGGGCCGTGGAGGCGATATGCGCCCCCTTCCTGGAGGAGCTGGCACGCATGGCCGCCCTTACCTGACATCAAAAACCGCCGGAGGCGTGAGCCCCCGGCGGTATCTTTTTTTCAGTCGGCGTCCTTCAAGACGTCTTTGTTCTGCACCAGGTACACTGCCCCGGACACCACCGTCAGCGCCGCGCACAGCCACATCATGACGCTGGCCGCTGTACTTAAGACCGGCGCGTCCAGCGCCCGCAGGACGAGAATCGCCACCAGGGACACGTCCTGCACCACGGTCTTCAGCTTCCCCCAGATGTTGGCGGCCACCACCCGCCCCTGCTCCGCGGCGGAGAGCCGTATGCCGGAGACGAGAAACTCCCGGAACAGGATAATGACCAGCACCACGGTGGGGATGAGCCCCTCGGGGATGAGCATGACCATGACGGAATAATTCAGTATCTTGTCGGCCAGGGGGTCCATGAACTTGCCAAAGTTGGTGATGAGGTGGCGGCTTCTGGCGATGCGCCCGTCGGCAAAGTCGGTAAGGGACGCCGCCACGAACATCACCGCCGCGAGCCACGCCCATACCGGGCCGGGCAGCAGCAGAAACACCACCATCAGCACCGTCATGGCGATGCGGGCCAATGTCAGCTTGTTGGGCAGATTCATGAAAAACGCCGCTCCTTCGTTCGTTGTCTTCTCGCGCCACATTGTAGTAAATGCGGCCCGGATTGTCAACCCCGCCCGCCATTTCTGCCTTTACAACGGGGCGAAAAATAGTATAATAACGGTATGAACGAACCGTATGTGGGCCGCTTCGCGCCCAGCCCCTCCGGGTATATGCACATGGGAAATCTCCTGGCCATGCTCCTGGCGTGGCTGGATGTGCGCGCCCATGGGGGGCGTATCCTGCTGCGCATGGAGGACCTGGACCCGGTGCGCACCAGCCCCGAATACGCCCGTGCCATCGCCGACGATCTCACATGGCTGGGTCTGGACTGGGACGGGGGCTGGCCGGAGCCTGCGTATCAGCAGAGCAATAGGACCGTCCTCTATGAAGAGGCGTTCCACGCCCTGGAGGAAAAGGGCCTCGTCTATCCCTGCTGGTGCAGCCGGGCCCAGCGGCTGGCCGCCGCCAACGCCCCCCACCCCGGCGAGGCGGTCCATGACCCCCGCTGCCAGTGCGCCCGCCTCACCGATACGGAGCGGGCCGCGCGGCTTGCAACAGACCGTCCCCCCGCCTGGAAGGTACGCGCGCCGGATATGGCCGTGACCGTCCGGGACGGCCACTACGGGACCTACGCCGAGAGCCTGGCCCGGGAGGGCGGGGACTTCATCCTCCGCCGGGCGGACGGGATATACGCCTATCAGCTGGCCGTGAGCGTGGACGACATGCGCATGGGCGTGACCCATGTGGTCCGGGGCCGGGACCTTCTCTCCTCCGCCCCCCGGCAGGCCTGGCTCATCCGCACCCTGGGCGGCACGCCGCCCGCCTATTGCCACTGTCCCCTGCTCATCGACGCGGGCGGCAAGCTCTCCAAGCGGGTGGGCAGCCTCAGCACCCAAGGCCTGCGGGAAACATACACCCCCCAGGCGCTGGTGGGGAAGCTCGCCTGGCGCGCTGGGCTTCTCCCCGCCCCGGAGGATATCACCCCCCGGGAGCTCATCCCCCTATTCGACTGGAACAAAGTACCCCGCGAGGACATCACAATATAAAAAGGAGACGCCCTATGGAAAAGTCCCCCCTGTCCCAGCGGCTGGAAACCGGCGCGCTGGATGAGAAGCTCGCAAAGCTCTACGGCCCTGCCCGGCTCAGCCGGGAGCGTGAGCGCTACGCCTATGTGCTGGACAAGTTTGCCCAGACCTTCGGCCATGATGCGGAGGCCTTCTTCACCGCCCCCGGCCGCACGGAGCTGGGCGGCAACCACACTGACCACCAGCACGGCCGTGTCCTGGCCGCCGGGGTGGATATGGACATCCTGGCCGCCGTGGCGGCCAACGAAAGCTCCAAAGTCCGGGTCCTGTCCGAGGGCTATCCCATGGTGGAGATTGACCTCTCCCAGCTGGAGCCCAAGGCTGAGGAACGCAACACCACCGCCGCCCTTATCCGGGGCGTGGCCGCACGGTTCGCCCAGATGGGCTGCGATTTGGCCGGAAAGGGCTTCGAAGCCTATATGGTCTCAGACGTGCCCGGCGGCAGCGGCCTCTCCTCCTCCGCCGCCTTCGAGGTGCTGGCGGGGAACATCTTCAACGACCTCTATTTTGAAAACAAGTGCACCCCTGTGGAGCTGGCCCAGATCGGCCAGTACGCGGAGAATTTCTTCTTCGGAAAGCCCTGCGGCCTCATGGACCAGACCGCCTCCTCCGTGGGCGGCGTGGTGGCCATCGACTTCAAGGATCCCGCCCATCCTATCGTGGAGCAGATAAGCCTGGACCTGCGCGGCGCGGGCTATGCCCTGTGCATCCTGGACTCCGGCGCGGGCCACGGGGACCTGACGGCGGAGTACGCCGCCATCACCGACGAATTAAAGGCCGTGAGCCGCCACTTCGGCCAAGAGGTCCTGCGGGACGTGTCCGAGGATGACTTCTCCGCCGCCATCCCCACCCTGCGGAAAGAGGCCGGGGACCGGGCGGTGCTCCGGGCCATGCACTATTTCGATGAAAACGACCGGGCCAAGGCCCAGGCGGACGCCCTGAAGGCCGGGGATTTTGACGCATTTCTGGCCCTTGTCTCCGCCTCGGGCCGGTCCTCGGCCCTGTACCTGCAAAACGTGGTGCCCACCGGCCAGACCGCGGACCAGGCCCTGATGCTCACCATCGCTCTGGCCAGCCACATCCTGAACGGCCGGGGCGCGGTCCGGGTCCACGGCGGCGGCTTCGGCGGCACGGCCCAGGCCTTCGTCCCCCTGGATATGGTGGACGGGTTCAAATCCCGGGTAGAGGCCGTCCTGGGCCAGGGCGCCTGCCACATCCTGAACGTGCGTCCTGTGGGCGGCGCCAAGATCGCATAAGGAGAGAGAAATATGATAGATACCTATATCGCGGAGCTTGTGCGCTACGCCATGGAGAAGGCCCTCATCGCGCCGACGGACATGACCTGGGCGGCCAACCGGCTGCTGGACGCCCTGGGCCTGGACCGCTGGTCCGCCTCGGAGCCGGGGGAGCATCGGCCGCTGGAGGCCATATTGAAGGACATCCTGGACTGGGCAGTGGCCAACGGCCGCATCCAAGACGGCACCGCCACCCGTGACCTCTTCGACACCGAGCTCATGGGCCGGCTCACCCCCCGCCCCAGCGAGGTGAACGCCGCCTTCCAGGCACGGTATGCCCGCAGCCCGGAAGCCGCCACGGACTGGTACTATGACTTTTCCCAGAACACGGACTATATCCGCCGCTACCGCATCGCGAAGGACGTAAAGTGGGTCGCCCCCACCGAGTACGGCGACATCGACATCACCATAAACCTCTCCAAGCCCGAGAAGGACCCCCGGGCCATCGCCGCGGCGAAGAACGCCCCCCAGAACGCCTATCCCGCCTGCCAGCTCTGCGCCTCCAACGAGGGGTACGCCGGGCGTCTCGACCACCCCGCCCGGCAAAACCTGCGGATGATACCGCTGACGCTTGACGGCCAGGACTGGTTTTTCCAGTACTCCCCCTATGTGTACTACAACGAGCACTGCATCGTCCTGAACGCCCGGCATGTGCCCATGAAGATAGACCGGTCCACCTTCCGCAAACAGATGGACTTTTTGAAGCTCTTCCCCCACTACTTCCTGGGCAGCAACGCGGACCTGCCCATCGTGGGCGGCTCCATCCTGAGCCACGACCACTTCCAGGGCGGGCGCTATACCTTCGCCATGGCGAAGGCCCCCATCGAGACGCCCGTCTCCTTCCCCGGGTACGAGGACGTGGAGGCCGGGCTTGTGAAGTGGCCTATGAGCGTCATACGCATCCGCTGCGCCGACCCGGAGAGGCTCATCGACCTGGCGGATAAAATACTGCACGCCTGGCGGGGCTACAGCGACCCTGCGGCGGAGGTGCTGGCCGAGACGAACGGCGAGCCTCACAACACCATCACCCCCATCGCCCGCATGCGGGGCGACAAGTTCGAGCTGGACCTGGTGCTTCGCAACAACCGCACCACGGAGGAGTACCCCCTCGGCATCTTCCACCCCCATCAGGAACTGCACCACATCAAGAAGGAGAACATCGGCCTCATTGAGGTCATGGGCCTGGCCGTCCTCCCCGCCCGGCTCAAGACAGAGCTGGCCGCCCTCGCGGACGCGCTGGTGACCGGCGCCGACATCCGGGGCGACGAGGTGCTCTCCAAGCATGCGGACTGGGCCGAGGACCTGCAAAAGAAGTATACCTTCACCGCGGACAACGCCATGGGCATTCTCCAGGACGAGGTGGGCAAGGTCTTCGCCCAGGTCCTGGAGCACGCCGGCGTCTACAAGCGCACCCCGGAGGGCCAGGCGGCCTTCCTGCGCTTCGTGGAGAGCGTGAAGTAAAGGATACGGCGAGAGGGCTCCCCGATTTGGGGAGCCCTCCTTTTTTGTTTTTTATCCTATCTTTTCCACGCTCTCCGCCAGGGCCAGGACCGCGTCCCGCTCCACGGTGTTATTGCCATGCGCCTCAATGCCTACGTTAAACAGCAGGTCCGCGTCCTCGTCATACCAATAAACAGCGCCATAGTAATCCCCCGCGGCCATCAGGATCGCCGGGTGTCCCTGGACGGTCTCGTCGGTGATCTCCCCGTCCGTGAACCTCTCCGTCAGCCGCTGGCGGATAGTCGGCAGATACGCCGCCGGCTCTGTGGGCGAGTCCGTGATGCGGTAGTACGCGAAGGAATCAAGCTCCGCCGCGCTGGGGATGTAGGTGCCGTCGGCAAACTGGCCTGTGCCCTCCAGACCAAGCATGTCCTGGTCCAGCGGCCCCTCCTGCGCCAGGAGCGTAAAGGACTCCGGGAACACACTGGGTGCGTACCGCCCCAGCTTGGCGATGGTGTCGGCGCTCAACGCATCTATCAACGCCGTGTCCTCATCATACGCGTACCGCTCCTCTTCCCGCTCCTTCAGAACCGGCAGCACGTCGGCCGTCTCCGGGCGGGCCGCGCCGTCGAAACGCGCCGCCAGGACGGCGAAGTCGATGCTGTCCGCGATGGTCTCCAGGTCCTCCTCCGTGATGGCGGGCGGCAACATGGACTGTTTCCGCGCTACTTCATCGTCATAGAATTTCTGCCACGCGGTCTCATACTCGGCCTCGGTCCTATCCGGGGACATCTGGCGCTCGGTCTCCAGCCAGCCCTGCTTCTCCTCCTCGCTCAGCCGCGGGTCCGTGGACGGGTCGTAGCTGGGGGCGCCGCCCGCGTCCACGGCCACCTCCAGGTAGGCCCCGGCGCTCTCCATCATGATCCTTGCGTCGTTGGGCGTGAGGTACATATCCACCGTCTCGCCGCCGGCCGTCTCATACTGCCATGCCTCGTTGTCCTCAGACATCTCCAGCGCGTCGGAGATCATGGCGAAGGAGCCCTTGGCGTTGACAAACAGGCGCATGCTCACCGTGCGCTCACCGGACAGCGTTTCCTCAAAGTCCGCCGCAAAGCTGCCATCGTCATAGATATACCCGGTCACGTCGTAGTCCTCGCCGATGGACGCGACAGGACTGCCGAAGAAGGGCTCTGTGCCCAGGGCTTCATACAGGTCCGTGGACCGATAATATATCTCCCGGTCCTGATGGAGGGTCAGGCCGTACTTCTCCACGATGGCGTCCAGGGCGTCCGCCTGGTCTTGGAAATAGGCCTCGTAGATAACGGCGTAATTGTCCGGCGTCTCATGCCAGGAGTCGTCCACGCCCCGCGCCTCCCAGGGGTCGTTCTCCTCTGCTTTTATCTTCCAGTCCCGCAGCCACGCCTCCCACTCGGTGTAGGCCTGGTACTCCGGCGTGCCCTGGTAGCCCGTCATCGATATCCGCGTCCTGGACCGCTCCGTCGCCTCTTCCTCTGTCTCGAATTCCCCGGGCTGCTCGATGACGTACTTGTCGATGAACATCTCGTATACTGCGTAGGCCGTCACACCCAGGGCGGCGATGAGCGCCGCCGCGATGAGGCCCGTCCGGACCATCCGCCCCAGCTTCCGGGGCTTTTTCTTCCGATCCACGCCCCGGCGGACCCTGGCCAGTACCCGCCCGGTATCCACAGGGCTCTCGTCCAACGGCAGGTCCTTCGGGCAGGTCCCGTTAAAAAGTTCAAACCAGTCCATTTCTACACTCCTTTCGTCAGCATCGCTTTGATGGCGTCCCGGCCCCGCTTCAGCCGCTGGCGCACGGCCTCCGCCGTCATACCCAGCCTTTTGCCTATGTCCGGGGCCGCCTGGCCCAGCCAATACCGGCGCAGGAATATCTCCCTGTCCGGCTCCCCCAGGGCGTCCACCGCCGCCAGGAGCATTTTCCGGTCCTCCCGGGCCAGCATATCCCCCTCCGGGCCGTCTATGGCCCCGTCCAGCTCGTCATATGTAAGTTCCGGCATACACTGGCTCCGGCGCAGGGCGTCGATGGCCCGGCTGCGGGCGATGGCGCCCAGGTAGCTCTTCACGGACCCCGGCCGGGGCTTTTCCCGGCTGCGCCAAAGCGTCAGGAACACATCCGCCGCGATCTCCTCGGCGTCCTGCACGGTCAAATGCCCGCCCACGATGCTCCACACGATGGCGCCCACATAGGGGGTATAGCGCTTCACGAACCACTCCAACGCTCTCTCGTCGCCCCGGCGCAGCCGCGCCAGGGTCTTTTCCTCATCCAATTTACCTGCCTCCTTTCCAGCGCGCTCACCACGAATAACGAGCATTCCATCCCCGCCGTGACAGAAAAAACGGGAGGGCCTTTTCAGGTCCTCCCGTTTACTATTCAAAATCAGGCAGACGTTATTGCTCCCGCTGGGTATCGAACTTGGCGCCGGAGGCGGCAGAGCGGAACTTGGAGCGGGTCTTGCGCACGATATCCAGGGCCTGGGCCATGGACTCCTCGGCGCTCTGCAGGGACTCCACCAGGTACTCGTTGGCGGCCTTGCGCAGCTCCCGGGACTTGTTGTCGGCGGTGGCGACCATCTCCTCGGCCCGTGCCTTGGCGGCGCGGACGACTTCCTGTTCTTCCACCATCTTCCGGGCCCGCTCCTCCGCCATCTTGCGGACGGACTCGGCTTCCTTCTTGGCGTTGCGGATGAACTCGTCCCGGGCGGACACCAGGCGCTTGGCCTCCGCCATCTCGGCGGGCAGCTGGGCCTTTATCTCCTCGATAAGGTCCAGGGCCTTCTCCCGGTCCACCAGGCACTTGTCCTGCCCCAGGGGCACGCCCCAGGCGTCGGAGATCATGGTATACAGCATTTCGATCAGCTCAAGGATGCCCTGATTCTCGTTCATTTCTCTGTCTGCCTCCTGATTTTCGTTTTCTCTGTGATATCGGATATGATCTCCTTCGGCACCAGCTCGGAAAGGTCCGCCCCGTAGGCGGCCATCTCCTTCACCACGGTGGAGCTGAGGAAGGTATATTTCTCGCTGGAAGTCAAAAACAGCGTATCCAGGTCCGGGTTCATCTTCTTGTTCACCAGGGCGATCTGGAACTCATAGTCGAAGTCCGACACCGCCCGCAGGCCCTTCACGATCACGGCGCCCTCGAACTGCTTTGCGTACTCCGCCAGGAGCTTGTCCGTGGTGGACACCTGCACGTTCCCGAACCGCTCCGTGCTCCGGCGGACCATGTCCATCCGCTCTTCGATGGTGAACATGGGCGTCTTGGCCCGGTTTTTCATCACGCACACGATGACCCGGTCGAATATCTTCGCCGCCCGGCGGATGATGTTCAGGTGGCCCAAGGTGATGGGGTCGAAGCTGCCGGGGATGATGGCAGTGGTCATGAGGCGTTTCTCCTGTAGGTGGTCAGGGAGATCTTCCCGTAGTTGTAGGTCCGGCCCCTTTCATAGGGCGCGGGCGCCGGGGGCATGGGCTCGTCCCGCATGCTCTCGACCAATATTATACCACCATCGTTCAATATGTCAAATCCAAATACTTTTTGCAGAACCTTGTCGTACAGGCCCTCATGGTAGGGCGGGTCTATGAGAACAAGGTCGAATTTCCCGCAGTTTTCCAGGTACAAAAGGGCGTCGGAGCGCACCACGGGCGCCTGCATCTTACATATCTCCAGATTCTTCCGCACCAGGGCCAATGACGCGGGGCTCTGGTCCACGAACACGCACTCACGAGCCCCCCGGCTCAAGGCCTCGATGCCCAGCTGGCCCGTCCCGGCGAACAGGTCCAGGACCCGCCTGCCCGGCACGTCGAACTGGACGATGCTGAAGATGGCCTCCTTCACCATGTCGGTGGTGGGCCGCACGGACATATCCCTGGGCTCCATGAGCTTCCGGCCCCGGGCCGTGCCTGTGATCACGCGCATTTACTCGTTCTCCTTGGGATGGAAATGGTCGTATACCGCCTGGGCGGTATCCTTGGGGACGGCCTCAGTGAGTTCCTCCAGGCTGGCCGCAGCCACGGCCTTCACGCTCTTGAACCGCTTCAAAAGCGCCGCCCGGCGCTTGGGCCCCACGCCCTCTATCTCCTCCAGGCTGGAGCCGATGGCCTTTTTCCGCAGGGTCTTGTGGTAGGTGATGGCGAAGCGGTGGGTCTCCTCCTGGATATTGCCGATGAGGGCAAACACCGCCGGGCTGGCAGAGATGCCGATCTCCCGGCCGTCGGGCGTCGTAAGGGCCCGGGTCCGGTGCCGGTCGTCCTTCACCATGCCGAACACGGGGATATCGGGGTACCCCTGTTCCTCCATAGCCTGTACCGCCATAGCCACCTGGCCCACGCCGCCGTCTATAAGGAGCACGTCGGGCAGCGGCGAGAACTTTTCGTCCCCGTCCTTGAAGTGGGCAAGCCGGCGGCTCACGGCCTCGTGCATGCTGGCGAAGTCGTCCTGATGCTCCACGGTTTTCATTTTAAACTTTCGATACTGGCTGCGGGCGGGCTTTCCGTCCACGAATACAACCATGGAGGCCACGATGCCAAAGTCGCCGGTGTTGGAGATATCAAAGGACTCCATCCGGTGGATGGGTTCGGGAAGGCCCAGCATCTTTTGGAGCCACTCCAGGGTCTTCACCCGCCGCTCGGCCTCGCTCTCTGCCCGGAGGCTCTCCTCCCGGGCGTTGCGCACCGCGGCCTCCATGAGCTCCCGCTTGATCCCCCGCTGGGGGGCGATGAGTTCCACCTTCCGCCCCGCCATCTCGCTGAGCATTTGCGATAGCGGCTCGGCGTCCTCTATCTCCACGGGCAGCAGTATCTGTCTCGGCCAGGCGCCCCGAATGGTATAGTACTGCCGGACCAGGGCGGACACCGCCGCGGCGTCGTCCTCCAGGGGTTCCGGCATCTGTTCCAGGTCCTTCCCGGCCAGGTCTCCCTCGGCGTAGTGGAGGACCACGAAGGAGGTCTTGGCGGAGCGGTGAAAGCCCACCGCGTCCACGTCCGCCCGGGCGGCTTTCAGCACCGTCTGGCGGTTATTGAGCTCCTTCACGGCGGCAAGCCGGTCCCTGAGTTGCGCGGCCTTTTCAAAGCGCAGGTCCTCGGAAGCGGCCAGCATCTCCCGTTCCAGCTGGCCCATCAGCTCCTTCGCCCCACCGGATAATATCTGCTCCGCCTGCCCTATCCGGGCCCGGTACTCCGCCCCGTCCGGTTCCCCCCGGCACCAGCCCTCGCACACGCCCATATGCCAGTTGAGGCAGGGCCTTGCCTTGCCGATGTCCCGGGGGAACCTCTTCCCGCAGGCAGGCATTTTCAGAGCCTTTGCCAGGGTGTTCAGTATGCTGTGGCTCACGCCCCGGCCGCCATAGGGGCCGAAGTATCGGGCCCCGTCCGGGGCCGTGCGGCCCACGATGGAGAAGCCCGGGTACTCCTCCCGCTCGTCCAGGCGGATATAGGGGTAGGTCTTGTCGTCCCGGAGGAGGATGTTGTAGTGGGGCTTGTGGCGCTTGATGAGGCTGTTTTCCAGCATCAGCGCCTCGAATTCCGAGGCCGCCACGATGACGGAGAAGTCGTCCACGTGGCTGACCATGGCCGCCACCTTTGGCAGGTGCTCGCCCCGGAAATAGCTGGTCACCCGGTTTTTCAGGGCCTTGGCCTTGCCCACATAGATGACCTCCCCGGCGGCGTTCTGCATGATATA
>CANRKN010000022.1 GCA_947631215.1 uncultured Oscillospiraceae bacterium
TACCGCTCCTCGCCGTAGCGCCAGAAGATGCTCCGAAGCTCCGCCTCCGACCAGGTGTTCAGCACCTCCCGGGCCGTCAATGGCGAGCGCTCGTCCATGCGCATATCCAGCGGCGCGTCCTGCATGTAGGAAAACCCGCGTCCCGCGTCGTCCAGCTGTGGCGAGGACACGCCCAGGTCGAAGAGCATGCCGTCGGCCTTCTCTATCCCCAAGCCGTCCAGAATGGCGCCGATGTCGCCGAAGTTGCCCTTCACCAGCGTGACCTTATCCCCGAAGGGGGCCAGCCGCGCCCGGGCGTATTCCAGGGCCCGCTCGTCCCGGTCCACGCCGATGAGCCGTCCTGTGCTCAGTTCCTTTGCTATCGCCTCGGAATGACCGCCCAGCCCAAGGGTGCCGTCCACATAGGTCCCGGCGGGGTCTACGTCCAGATACCGGATGCATTCCCGGAGCAACACGCTCTTGTGCTCCATCAGAAGTCCAGCTCCTCCATGATCCGGGCGATGTTCTCCGGCGAGGTCTCCTCCTCACGCACAGCAAGCCAGGCGTCGCTGTCCCAGAACTCTGCGTGATTGTTGGCGCCCAAAACGCTGACGTTCTTCGTAAGCCCTGCCCACTCCCGCAGGTTGGCCGGCAGAAGGATGCGCCCCTGGGCGTCCAGCTCGCACTTGCACGCCATGGAAAACAGGCTCCGGACGCTTCTCTGGTTCCTGTAGCTCATGGCGTTGACTTTATCGCTTAATATCTTCCACTGCTCCGCGTTGTACGCGTACAGGCACTTATCCATGCTGATGGTGACGTAGAACTCCTGTCCGAGCTCCTCGCGCAGGCGCGCCGGGATGAAAAGCCGCCCTTTGGCGTCCAGGGAATGCTGATATTCTCCTGTCATCCGGCTCACCTCCCGTGCTTTTTGTGGGAAAGTTAAACACTTTCCCCCACTTCGCCCCACTACGCTCCCTATTATAGGGGGCGCCTCAGGAAATTGCAAGGGGGAAATTTGCAATTTCCTACGTTTTTGCACTGTAAATTTTTTCCAATTGTGCTCTACCGTTTTTCGTCACACAATATCTAGTTTTGGCATGAAAATCATGACTCATACCCTCTTCGACAGGGTCTATACCATATTAATTATTGTCAGGACACAAAAAGGCCCGGCTCTCACATCGCTGTGAGAGCCGGGCCTGTCAAAACGCCGGCGGGCGAAAAATGTATTTTTATTCGTTTTCAGTCCAGGGTATACCGGCGGTACTCCTCCCCGTCCAAAGTTTTCCACAGGAACGTGTCCCCCTCCAGGGTCATGTACCCCCGCTCGCTGCCCCACTGGGGCCGGGACACGGACCCGGGGTTGAAGTAAAGATAAGTGGGGTGCGGCTCCGTGGCGGGTACATGGGTGTGGCCGGTCAGGAGTACGTCTCCCCGCTCTATAGGCTCGGGCAGGCGGGTATTATTATATAGGTGGCCGTGGGTGGCGAAGACGCGCCTGTCCCCCACGTACAATGTCACATAGTCGTCGGCCATGGGGAAATCCAGCATCATCATGTCCTGCTCGCTGTCGCAGTTGCCCTGCACGCAGGTGATGCGGTCGGCTACGGCGTTCAGCATATCCGCCACCGCCCGCTTGTCCCCGTCCCCCAGGCCGTGGTAGAGGATGTCCCCCAGCAGCAGGAGCCGGTCGCCCCCCTCCCTGTCAAACGCCTCCAGGAGCTTTTTGCAGCAGGTGGGATTGCCGTGTATATCCGACGCGATGAGCCACTTCATATCCGTTGCCTCCCAAATGTAGTACCTTCAGTTTATCCCCTGGTCCGGCCTCTGTCAAGCCGTCCTTTGTTGACAGGTCCCGCCCGCCGGGCTATAATTTTCTTATCAAGCAAAGGAGGCGCGCCGGTGAGCGAAACAAGCCCCACAAGTGGATACCGCCCCTTCACCGCCGCCCAGCGCCGGTACTTAGGGCTGAAGCGGGCGCTGGACGTGCTGCTCTCCGCTCTGGCGCTTCTTGTACTGGCCATCCCCATGGCCCTCATCGCCCTCCTGGTGAAGCTCTCCGCCCCGGGCCAGCCGGTGCTGTTCCGCCAGATACGGCTCGGCCGGGAGGAACAGCCCTTCACCCTGTGGAAATTCCGCAGCATGGACGGCGGGCGCGTCACGGCCTTGGGCCGGTTTTTGCGCACCGCGAGCCTTGACGAGCTGCCCCAGCTTTTCCAGGTGCTGGCCGGGTCCATGTCCCTGGTGGGGCCCCGGCCCCTCATCCCCGCGGAGGCGCACATCCGCGCCCTGCGCCGGGCGGGGGGCGTCTACCGGCTCCGCCCCGGCCTCACGGGCCTGGCCCAGATCAATGGCCGGGACAGGCTGGGAGACGAAGAAAAGGCCGCTTTCGATAAACAGTACGCGGAGAACGTCTCCCTCCGGCTGGATATCCGCATCCTTCTCGCCACCGTTGGAAAGGTCCTGCGCCGGGCGGACATAGAGGAAAAGTGAAGAACGCCCCCGGACTTTGAGTCCGGGGGCGTATCATATCCTCTTGGGGAAACAGACTCACTCCACCTCGACGACGGGGGCCTCGGGGGCGTTGCGGCCAATGGAGGCGATGCCGTTCTTGGCGCTGGTCTTGGCCTTATAGCCCTCGCTGACGGCGATGATCTGGCCGTTGGCGGCCTTCAGGCGGAAGCGGAACTCGCCGGCCTTGTCCTTGTAAAGCTCATACTTGGGGTGGGCCAGGGCCTCGAAACCGGTCTTGGTCTGGTCCTCCACATGGGCGGCGCAGTTTTTCCGGACGCTCTCCACGCCGTTCTTGGCGGCGTCCACGGTGGTGTAGGTCTCGCCGCCGGCGGCGATGATCTGGCCGTTGGTGGCGTACAGGTTGAACACGTACTCCCCGTTTTTCGCCTGCTTGATCTCAAATTTTGCTGCCATCGAATGATCCTTCTTTCTTTTTAATTTTAATGGGGATCGCTTGATGCTGCCAAATACTGACTATGATTTTAACTCTATTTTGGACAGATTGCAAGAGGTTATCGCGCATTCAGTCCATCGTGCCCAGCCGGGCCATGATCTCCCCGTAGGAGGGCACGCTCTGGATGCCCCCGTGCTTGGTGGTGGAGAGCCCCGCCGTCACGCAGGCGAACCGCACCGCTCCCGCGATCTCCTCATCGGTGAGGGCGGCGATATCCTTACCCGTCTGGAGTATCTTCCACAGGGCGCTGCCGCCGAAGATGTCCCCGGCGCCAGTGGTGTCCCGCACCTGCAGGCCCTCAAGCCCCGGCACCCGGCCCGCCGCCTTTTTGGACCGGTACACGCACCCCTCCGGCCCGCAGGTGACGAACGTAAGCTCTGGAGCATAGTGCTCCAAAATATAGGCCGCGCCCTCCTCCGGCGCCAGGCCGAAGAGGAACTGCACCTCCTCGTCGCTGATCTTCACAAGATCCGCCTGCCCCAGGCCCCAGAGCATCTGCTCCTTGGCCTCCGCCGCGCTCCGCCACAGGGGCATGCGCAGATTGGGGTCAAAGGAGATGAGCTTGCCTTTTTCCTTGGCGTAGGCCACAGCTTTATAGGTGCATCCTCTCGCGGGCTCGTCCGTAAGGGACAGCGTGCCGAAGTGGAACACCTTGGCCTCGTCGATGAGCTTAAGGTCCAGCTCCTCGAAGCGCAGGCAGGTATCCGCCCCCGGCTTTCTGGCAAAGGAGAACTCCCGGTCCCCGCTCTCGTCCAGGGTGACGAAGGCCAATGTGGTGAACACGTCCTCCGAGGCCACGACGCCCCTTGTGCCGATGCCCATCTTCTCCAGCGTCCCAATGAGGAGCTTTCCGAAGGCGTCCGTGCCCACCTTCCCCAGCAGGGCGGTCCTGGCCCCCAGCTTCGTCAGCGCCGCCAGGAAGTTGGCCGGCGCGCCGCCGGGATGGGCCGCCATGGTGGGATAGCCGTCGACGTCCGCCGACTGATAGGTAAAGTCTATGAGCAGTTCGCCCAGCGCCACAACGTCCGTCATAGGTCCCCCTCCTTATTTATCTTCCTCCGGCTCCGTCATGAGCCGGACGATGCTGCCGTATATGTCCTCCGCCCCGTCCCGGAACCTGCGTTCCATGGCCCGGGCGGTGTCCTCGTCGGGGGCCAGCAGGCGCAGGGAGATGATCTCCCCCACTCCGTCAGACAAACGCATGCTCACGGTGCAGCCGCCCTTGGGTCCTTCCTCCACCGCCGTCTCGATCATGCTGGCCCGGCGCATGGCCGCCGCCACCGGGGCGCACAGCCGCTCCGCCTTGGCCCGGACCGTATAGGGGAGGCTGGACGAGACCGCGTCCACGTTCCGCCGGCCCTTGTCCGTGATGGAGAACTTGCCGTTTTTCTCAACCACGTGCTCCGTGCGGATCAGCTCTTCCAGGCAGTCGGTGTAGTCGAACCAAGTGAACCCCCCGTCAAAGAGGGCCAGGTCCGACAGCGTCACCGCCTCCACGGGCTTGGGCAGCCGCTCCAGTATGAACAGGAGCAGTATCTTGATGTCCAGCTTGTCCCGGATGAAGCCCAGGCTGTTGTCCATGGCCATTCCCTCCCTTACTACACCTCTATCATAGCACATTCCGCCCGGGCCGCACAAGAATATTTCACATTCTGTCGGATGGGGCATAGACTGTACTGAAACAGCCGGGTCCGCCCGGCGGATATGAACAAGGAGGTATCAGCATGGCGGACAGCCAGGATCGCACCGAAGCCGTGTGCATCCATACAAGGAAAATATACGACAGCTGCCGCGATAAGGACTGCGTAGAGGACCTGCGCGTCTACCCCACTGCCAGCTCCGTGACGCATATTTAAAGATACGTTTTCATCCGTCCAGTTTTCCCGCAAAGCGGTAATAGATCTCGATCTCCTGCTCCCGGCTGCCGTCCGGCGCTTTCACCGCCTCATGGACCACGATCTTTTCGATGAGCGCGTTCAGCATCTCGGCGGTCAGGGCGGTGGGATTCGCGTACTGCTTGATGAGCGTGATCCATTTCGACCCATTGTCCACCGTCTCCCGCTCCTCGTTCACTTCCGCTTGCAGCCGCCCGATCTGCTCCTCCACCTGGGCCTGCTCCGTCTGGTACTTTTCCGAGAGAAGGTCAAAGTTCCGCTCCGTGATTTTCCCCGCCGCCCAATCCTCGTACAGCTTGGTGAAAAGGCGGTCCAGTTCTCCCTGGCGTTTTTCCGCTTTTGCCAGTTCCGTTCCCTGCTTCCTGGCCGCTGCGGACCGCTCCCGGTCGCTGGCGTTCAGCATCCTTTGCAGTAAGCGGCTTTCATCCATCTGCGCCAGGGCGGACCATTCCTGAAGCCGCGCAAGGACATAGGCATAGAGCACATCGTAGCGTATGTAATGCTGTGTGCAGCCAGCGCGTTTCGGACCGTATTGACGGTAGCCGGAACAGGCATAGTAGGCGAAGGAGCTTTTCTTGCCCCTGTTCGTCCCGTAGCTCAGCGCTCTGCCGCAGCCGCCGCACCGCAGGAGACCGGAGAAGATCTGAAACGTGTGGTCTTTCGTGTTCCGGCGGCGAGCGCTGACCTGCTTCTGGACCTGCTCGAACAGCTCCGGGGCAATAATCCCTTCGTGGGTGTGCTCCACTACAAGCCATTCCTCCCGGGGACTGCGGATACGCTTCTTATTTTTATAGGACACCCTGTGCTCCCAGTTGTGGACGCTGCTGCCGATATACGTCTCGTTCGTGAGGATATTCGTGACGCAGGCATTGGTCCACAAATACGCTTTCCCGCCGGGGTTTTGCCCGTGGATATTGGCAAACAGGCCCTCCCTCTGATAGTGTATCCAGCTTGGCGTCGGGACCTTTTCCTCCGTCAGTATCTTTACGATCTTTGCAGGGCCTGTCCCACGGGCAGCCAGCTCGAAGATACGCTCCACAATCCATCGGGTCTGGTCATCAATGATCAGTTTGTTCGGGTGCTCCGGGTCTTTTTTATAGCCCAGCGGCGCACAGGCGCAGAGGTGTTCGCCCGCAGCGAATTTTGCCTTATAGGCCGCTTTCACCTTCCGGCTGGTGTCCTTGGCAAGCCACTCATTGAACAGGTTTTTGAACGGTACAAAGTCGCTCAGGCCCTTTTCCGTGTCCTCGTTGTCCGTGACGGCGATATAGCGGACCCGTTTGGCCGGGAACACGAACTCCAGGTAATAATCCATCATAACGTGCTCACGCCCAAAACGGGACAGGTCCTTTGTTATGATGCAGTTGACCTTTCCCGCGTCCACATCGGCCATCATGTGCTGGAAGGAAGGCCGCTCGAAATTGGTCCCGCTCCATCCGTCGTCCACATACTCGTCGTAGACGGCAAAACCGTTTTCTTTGGCATATGTCCGCAGGATCGTCCGCTGGGTCTCGATACTCACGCTGTCGCCATAGTTCTCGTCGTCCACGCTCAGTCTCATATAGAGAGCCGCATTGTTCGGTCGTTTCAAAAATAACCTCCTTTGTGTGATACTGACCTCCAGCACTTACATGGATTTTGTACTATAAGCGCAGGCAAACCCCTGCGCTTTAATCAGTAAATTCACGTGTGGACTTCCTCTGTTCTTTCGTCCTGGCGGGCGGCATAGAGGATCAGGTCCTCGATGAGCTCGCCCATGGTCCTGCCCTTTTCCGGAAAGTGCTCAGTGATCTTGATGCTGGTCTTTCCGATATGGAAATACTCCTGTCCATCTTCCCCGACTGCGTAAAAAGCCTTGTCCATGCCGGTATACTGCTTTTCCCGCTCCTTCCAATACCGCCGCCGGTATTTTTCAAGCTCTCAGCGTTTCCCCGGACGGTTTCTTATAATCCCAGAACGGTGCGTTCAGGTCTACCCATTCATATTCGTCGTCATGGACGGTTATGCCATGTCGCGCGGTTCCGGCTTTTGCCGGGAGCGCGGCCGGTATTTTGGGTGTAACGGCTTGATCAAAGCAAAAAACGATAACAGATATCGTCTTTTGTATATTGATAACCACCGGTTTGCATGTGTCTGCTATTTCTTGACAGCCCATGTCGTACATGCTACAATGCAGACGGTTGAACAGGGTCTTTCTTATCCAATGCTTATTATATTGAAAGGGTCTTCATGACCCGAAAAAAGCTAAGGAGGAAGAACCTATGCCACAGCAGAACGTCACCATTTCCCTGATGGACCCCTGGCTTATGGGGATCGATCCTGTCGCGACCGGGAGGCAGCTGCGCAGCATGCGCCGCGGGCACAGCCTGACTCAGGAAATGCTCTCCGAACTTTTTGGGGATGGCGGTGAATCGGCGTCCAGGGTAGCTATCAGCAACTGGGAAACCGGCAAAAAGCTGCCGAGCCTGGCGCACGTGGTGTTCCTGGCAGAGCTGTACAGGTGCCCTCTTGACGAGCTGGTCGTCAGTTTTCGGAGATCACACGTCACCGAGGACTGCGCCCAGCCCGTCCCTTTATTGAGCATTATAATTTTTTATTTGATATGTTGAGGCGAACACGTGTTCACACACGTGTTCGCCTCTTTTTGTAACCCATCGGTATTTAGACCGCCGGGTTTAAATTGTGTATATTTTTATAGATCGCGCGATTTATAAATATCTGAAGGAGGTCTGACCCATGCGTGATCCAAGCCGCAGTTCCGTCGACCCGGAGACGGACAATGTCATATATAGCAGTCCGCTTGAAATCACAAAAGGTGACCACAGCAATATGCCCGCCCGTACAGACGCATACCTGCCCGGCGACGAGCGCGGCCACGTTACTGCTTCGTCGCTGGGCGGGGTCAATTCTACCGCCAACGTAGTGGCTCAGCACCATGACGTAAACCGTGCATTCGTTTCCATGGAGCGGGGTGAACGGACTGCCCTGCAGAACGGAAGTGATATCTATTCTGAAAAGACCGCTGTCGTCAACGGCAGGCCCGGAGCCTTCCTGCTCTCGGATACGGTGACATATGCTGACGGCCATGCCGAATCCATTCACCATTCTTTTGCCAACGCATCAAACGCGGAGCAGGAGGTCTGGAATGCGCAGTCAGCAGAGCTACCCGGCGTTGCGGCAGACTATGCCCCGGCAGATCACAGCGGAGCGCCTGCAGCGGACTGCTCTGCTGACGCCGACGCCGCCTCGGCAGGCGATACTGTTGCCGCGGTGCTGATACATCATCCGATGCCGACGCAGCAGATATGGATGACGGCGCAAACCAAAACCTGGGGTGGGTCGAGGCCGCACGAAATCTCTTTTCCGCTGTCCTTCGTACGATCATTGACTGCTTCACAAATGAAAATCTGTGGATGTGCATTCAATGATGAGTCAGGGTCAGGAAAACTTTCCCGCGCAAGCAGCGATCATCTGCTGTCGCTGACACGCGACAGCCGGAGGTGCTCCATGGAAATATTTATTACAGGGACAGGGGCGCTCTTGATTGTCGCTTATGTTTCTACGGCGGCATGGCTGATATGCCGGAGCGACACGATCGGCGGCACGATCAGAACGGCAGCGGCTTTTCTTTGCGGCAGTATTCTTGTAGTCCCGCTTGCTGGGATACTGGCAGCTGTTTTGTGCCGGATTATTATCGTTGTTCTCATAGTGGTCATAGTTTTTGCTCTGTTTGCCTGCGGATGATAGGAGGGAGAAACATTTGGCTTTGAAACAAATAGTTGATGCTATGTTGCATGTTTTAGATAAAATCGCAGTCGTATTATTCCCAGACGGTAGCTGGGCGTTTGTCTACAGCTATCTGTGTGGAAGAGATGGTATTGCGCCAACTACCAGCTCATTATTGTTGCTTGGTCTTTCAGTTTCGCTAATCTATGCAGGTTTCATACTGCTTCTGCCATCTCCGAAAACACTGAGGAAATGGATGAAATGGCCGCGCCGGAAAATACGTGCCGAAGATTACGTACAGAGCAGCAGGACCATTAAATTTGTGCAGGCAGTTATATGGGGCGCGTCATTCTTTTGGGTCATGAACGCCGCGGTCTGGTTTTTGACCCGGGTGTGCGCGGCAAACAATTTGGAAGTAAGCGCCTCCTATACTGCTGTCGCGCATCAGGCATTTCTCTATGTAGTCCTCTGCAGTGTGATCTGGCTTCTCTATCGTCTGGTGCGTGAAGACGAGTACAGAAGTCTTTTGATCAAAGAAGAGGTCCTGCCATCCATTCATTATGCTTTATCAGGCAAACTGTCGGAGGAAGAAGAAAACAGGTGCTATCCGGCCATTCGATCGGTCACAGCCGTCTCGCGGGCTGCAAAAACAGAGCTGTTCGATTTATGGTACGACACTAAAAACGACGGCGGCGCGATCGATGGGCAAAAATGCCTGGATGTGGTTTTGGACGTCATATATAACGATACGCACCCTTACATATGGCTGACCAAACGGGAGAGGCAAACGATGGAAAGCGTCAGAAACTCTTTGGGGCGATAATACAAGCGCCGCTAATACCCAACTAGTACTCAAACGGTATGTTTTCCGTACTCTATGGCGGCGTCAGCGCCGGGGACGCTTCTATGCAGAAATCTGCGGGATCCGTCACGGAAACAAAGACGAACACGATGGACTCGCTTACTGCCGGCATTGGCCAATCGTTAGAATTGACCTCTAAACAAAGATGTGATACCATAATTAGGGTATGATTGTCTGCGGAAATATAGATAACACAAATTAATAATAGCAAATTAAAGGGAGTGAAATAAATTGCAGCAAGACAGAGAATATGACAATCTGAATTTGTATTTGCTGAAAAAGGTAATAATCACATTTGAAGACGGCCATTCTGCTTCGGGAACGCTAACAGATATTTCACTGGAGAGGGATGAGCTCACTCTCGACAGCACAGCATATTCAATAAGCACAATACGCGATATCGAAATGACCGGAAATGTTACATACCATACTTATGCTGCCGACCCACAGAAACAATGTGATATTGACGGTCTGTATTTCGGCTTGAATGATATTATCTCTGATACAGATCATTCAAAGCTCTATTTCGGAGAATTCAGCTGTTTTGCAGCTTGTCATCTTGTTTTCTCTGAGACCAAAATATGTGCTGCGGATATACGGATCTTGTCATATTCACATAACTTTTATCTCCCCGCATTAACAAAATCCCTGTATTTGTATATTCTGCAAAATGAGACATTCATCGTAGGAATTCTGGAAAAAACAGAAAATGAGGAGTATTTTGTCCGGACCCCTTCCGGGCAGGCATGCCCAATCGATTTTGACGAGGTTCAGGACATAATCCGTCTTCCTCTCATGAACGAATCGGTAGAGATCACTCTCAGAGATGGCGCAAAAATATCCGGGACGGTATCCGCAGCAAATGATGCCATAATTGTTCTCATTGGAAGCTCTGTGCCCATGGTAAAGCTCCCGGATGTGGCTGCGATCCGCTACAAGGGAACAGTCACTGTCAACACGATCAAACTGCCAGCCGGAACAGTAAAACAGGTCAAAATATATTTGGGCGTAAAAGAAGAATCGTTCCTGTGCAAGTTTCCCTTTTTCCATACGAAGGAAGACGAAGCTGCCGCTATCGAGGGGGCCGCTGCGACCTTTACGCCTGGCGTCACAGAGCGTAGCTTGATCGCAAAAGACGTGGAGGTCGCAGGCGCAGAACAAGCTGTCAGTGATGAGGAGCAGGAGATTGGCATTGTCGTCATTGCGCCTACGCATACCCGGACGGTTGGTTACATAGGCCGGGAATTCATCACCAAGACCTATAGCCTGTTTACCCACAGCAGCATGCCCCGGGGGGATGTGGCATTCAGTGCGGATCAGTTGTCCTTCCGCATCGACATTCACAGCATCAACATTGTCAGGTATAAATGCAGCAGACAGACCGTTCCGGCAAGAGCGCATCAAATTGAGCTTGTGGAGTCCTATCCTGTCTCGGACTACGCGAAAGTCTGGATCGACGAAAACGGCGCGGTCCGAAAGATGCCGGTATCTGTTCTGTTTTTAGACCGGTTTTCCTCGCAGCAGGTGAGTGTGGAGCTGACCGACGGCAGACAGGTCTCAGGGACCCTCCTCAGCAAAAACGGCTCCAGTCTGAGTTTGGGCGGCGAAACCGACACGGCCTCTATAGAGCTGGACGACGTCGCCCGGGTGTTTTATTATGGCACGGTCACAGCATATCAGTCAAACAATGGCACCGGTTTTATCAACGGTCAGTATTGGTTCCATGTCAACAACTTTATAGATCCGGACCAGGTCAGACAGCTGGAGCCTGGCGTGTCGGTAAGATTCTCTTTTGAAGTTTCCTCTAAAGGAAATATGTGCGCGGCTACGCGCATCGAGATCATAAACAGCACACAAAAAAAGGGTTATATATTAAAATTCATTCCCCCAAAATTCTCCAGAAAAGGTTATGGATTTATCATCCCGTCAGCGCTGCTGGCAGATCGCTTGGATCGGAATGACAGGTCAGGGACGATATATTTTCGGGAGTCCGATATAGAAAATCCGGGTACGTTCAGCCTCAATACGAACAATTGCTATTATTCTGTGACATATACAGAAGGTGAGAATAACACCGCGCACAACATCCGTATCCTGGAGGAACTTTTGTTCCAGAAGAAGCCGCCCAAACCCGTGCCTGATCCGGTAAAGGTCGAGACAGTCACTGAGGTCTTTCCCATCGCCGACATTGTGCAGACCATTCCCGCACCGGACGGACCAGCCTTTGAATATGGCCTCCTCATCACAAACTCATTCGGCCCTTCCCCCGGGTTCATCGGTCCTCAGTATTTTAACCGCATTTATGACAAAGAAAACACATACGATCGCAGCCAATCCATCGATTTCAGTCCGGCGGAAGCCAGCATCACTCCCGCTCGGGAACTGAAAACAAATGAAGCTTACTTGGTCAGATATGTGCGGAATGGTACGTTCATAAGCCCTTCGACTGGCTTGGAGCAGCCGGCCATTGACTATTCTTATCCGATCGAAATCGTTCATACCTACGAAAAAGAACAGTACGCGAGCATCCGTGTCGACGCCGGCATGATCACGCTCAAACGCGTCAGGAACGACACGCCGGCACCGGTTGGCGGCTATGTGCCGGAGCTGTCGCTGGGAGAGAGCCTGTATCTCAAGCTGAAAGACGGTACGGCCTGCAGCGGCGTCTTCTCCGGCGAGACCGAAGAGACCTATCTTCTCTCTGACGGAAAGATCATTGAAAAAGACTCTGTTGACCGGCTGTTCCGATTTGGCGTCATCACCGCTCTGGACATAGAAGGCGGCGCCGCCACACTTAACAACATTTTCGACTTCAAGCTCATTGTCGCCGAGCCGAAAATGGTCAGCATCCTCAAAAACCAAAGGGATGTCGTCAGACTGCATGTGATGTATTCGTGCCAGGACGGAAAGATAACAGAGGTCTGCCGCATATCCAGGGAATGCCTGGGCTGTCTGCTGTGGGATGCCGGCGTAGTCACAGACGTGGACAGCGGCGCACACAACATCGTTATCGATTCCTCCATCACCCACTATCTGTCGGTGATGTCTGAAAACGTCAACACATATGTGAACAACAAAACGATCCTGGACCGCGCGGTTTTTGTAAAACAGGTGTTCCACCCCTATCTGGGCAGCAGCGATGCGGAGCCGGGCCTCACGGCGATGGCTGTGGACGTCCGGTGCCAAGAGGAAGAGCTGAAGATCCAGTACGACGACGGCAAGGACGTCTACTTGGGATACAGAAACCCCACGATCTTCTTCCCCGTTTTTGGCTCGTCCAAGTTCCTGAGTGAAAATGTCGGCCAGACCGTTCTGGTCTCGTTCCGCACCAGCCCGGACCTGACCGGCCTGGAGGGTTATGTCGAGGACGACATCGACGGGGGACCCGACAGCTCAGAACTCGTTGAGGAAGACAGCTCCTCGGGCATCCAGCAGGAGCCCCTCAGCCTTCTGCTTCTGCAAAGAGAAGAGACAGACAATGTCTTTCTTGGTCAAGAGGAGAAGCTTACCGATCAGGAACACGCGCAGCGTGCCGTCGAGCAGCTTCTCAGTAAACCGAAGCGTCTCGCAGCCATCAAACTCGCCATGGAATGCCCGAAATATGATCTCCTTCCCAACAGAGATAACCTTCTCAAAACAGAGATTCGATCCCGCTGTACCGCGATCGGTCTCGACGCCAATTCCTATTACGGTGAGCAGGCGTTTTATCTCTCCACACTGCTGCGCTATCCCGCCCCTGCCAGGCCCAAAGCCAAGGGCAGCAGCCGCTATGTGAACAACAAATACACCAATAAATACACCAACTACGACTGCTTATACCGGCTGTTCTCCCAGGATTTTGAGAACCGCGAGCACCTGGTGAAATACGTTCAGAAGGACCGGCCGGCGACAAGGACGGATCTTGTCACCCTATTCACCAGGCAGTGTCTGCAGATAGGGGAACTGGTCGCGCACATCGTTCTGCTGGACAAATTGAGCTTAGATATCATATGCCCGCTCATCCGCACCAACAAGCGGCTCGCTGACACGATCATTTCCTATGCGAAAGAGATCGACGATATGATCTCCAGCGAAGACGTCGCCGAGGTGATCGGCGCCCTGCAGGAGCGGTATCTGCGGGACAAGCGCAGGTTCACCACAAGGACGATCGCCCTTGTAGGCTCGGCGAACGTGTGCGAACAGCTGAAGGAGCTTCTGCCGAATATGCAGAGCCGTTTTTTGAAGCTGGTATGCAGCGATGACCAGCAGCGATTCGACCGGCTGAGGAGGATCTGCGAGGACGTTCTGGACTACACAAACAAGTCCGGATTCTCCCTGCAGGAGCAGCAGTTGATGAACGCTTACCGGGAGGCCGTTACGCTGGAGGAAGAGACCCTGTCGCATCCGTGTAAGGAGTCTACGGAGTTCCTTCTGAATTCCGGGCACATCGACACCCAGTTCAACATCCTCACCTCCGTCAAGAAGAACATCTCCTCTCTGCTCGACCAGCTGTATCAGGATGCGCTCATGCCCCGGATCCAGTGCAAGCTGAATCAGGACACGATCCAGCCCGACGCCAAGACGTTCTGGCTGCTCATCGAAAACGGAGGCCAAAGCGATAATCTGCAGCCCGCAGAGAATCTGCACATCGAGCTGGAGTCCTTTACCCAAGGCTTCATGCTCCCCAAGCAGGTGCGCCTGACGCAGAGCCGGCTGTCCTGCGGTGGTCAGTTGTCGGCAGAGGTAGAGTTTGAACTGAGCGGCGTCACAACCGGCGCGCTGGAATTCGGCTGGACGGCGAGCTTTGAATACACGACCGCGTTCAACGAGGACGGTACGACCAGAAAGTCCGTGTTTTCACAGGAATCTGAACTGCCGCTGCAGCTGCAGATCGACACCGCCCAGGCGCATGTCAAAAACTATGACGCCGTGAACCCTTACGCCGCCCCCGCACATGGAGAGCCTCTTACCGACAAGCAGATGTTCTTCGGCCGCGAGGCGGAAAAGCAGAAGATCCTTGGCTGCATCTACACCGACGACGGGACTGAGAAACGGTTCATCCCCGGCAGCGCTGTCATCATCTACGGGCAAAAGAAATGCGGCAAGACCAGTCTGGCCAACCAGATCAAGAACGATATCGCAGACGACCCTGTGCTGTCAGACAGGGCGATATTGCTGAATTTTGGCAATGTGCTGGACGAAACTGGCGGCGAGGAGTTGTTACATCGGTTTAAGCGCAACTTCTATTCCATGATCTTGTCTCGGTTTGAAGATGAAATAATCGACGAACATCCCGATATCGTGGAGTTGCTGGACGACGCTGGTCTTGAGATCCCAGATCTTCTTTCTTATAATAACCAGGATACCTGGTCTGCGCAATTTGATAAATTCTTTCTCGATTTCTCAAGGCTGGACGCCGGAAAGCACCAGATCATCCTCTTCATGGACGAGTTCACTTTGCTGTGTACAACGATCCTGTCTGTAATCAACAAAGACCCGAGTAAAGCCTCATTTGCGAGTATTCCAGATTTTATCAAGACCTTCTCACAGTATGGTTTTATTCAGCTCATTATCGGCCATGCGAACATGATGCGCGCACTGGACACACTGGGCGTCCGTAATCACACAGCGGAGTTTGCCAAATCCATCGAGATATCCACGCTGGATGACGCGGCGTCCCGGGAACTGGTGACCAAACCCATGATAGACAAATTTGGATTCGACGTATACGGGACAGAATTGGGCAAGCAGGCTGTGGACCGGTTATTGGAGCTCTCCGGCCGCTGGCCCGCATGGCTGATGAAACTCTGCAACAGAATGTTTATGTACTACAAGGATCCGAAAAAATGCCCTGGAACAGATATACTCCCCCGCGACGTCGACGCCATGCTCCGGGACTACATCAACGAATTGCTGCTGACAGATTTTGATATCCTTGTACGGGAAGACGGTGACAATATAGGGAAGATGGAAGATCTTACCACCTATCACTACCTAAAAAGCGCTGCATTGCTGTCCTTCGCGTCCAATGACAGGCGGACGGCAGACAGCGCCGAGATCACACGGTCACTGGTCCGGGATTACGGCTATTCTGCAGCAGACATAGATAAGACGCGAAATATTCTTGAGGCGAGACGCGTGATCTCCGTCACCAATGGCGGGCGTGTAAAAATCAATACTTGGCTGCTTGCAGAATATATCCAGCAGAAAAACGGACTGAAATAACAAATCGCTGTCCATGCGGCACCTCAAAACATATAAGAGAAAGGAAACGTGCTATGCAAAAGGAACTGTTTATTGGCCGGGAATCGGAGCTTCGCCGTTTTCGAAAGGATTTTTTCTTTGCCGGACCGGATTCATACGGACACTGCTACTCGCTCGTTGGTCTGAACGGGATTGGCAAAACGGCCTTGATAAGGCACTTAAGTGAGGAGTTCGAGGCTGATCCGCCTGCAAATACATTCTATTTCGCGACGATCATTGAAGATGGAATGACATTTTGGTCATTTTGGGCTGATCTGCTTGAACAGTTCTCCGAAATTATTGATGAGGAATACCTCTCTTCGCTGGCACCGCAGCCAACGAGAACACAAGCGGCTGCCATTAGAAAAATAACGGACGCATATCAGTATATAAAGACCAATATGACAAACTTGGCCTCCGAGGACGTCCGCAGTTATCTCATGAAACATCTGGACATATTCAAATATTACACCGCGCTTGGTGTGCGTATCCTCATTACCATTGACGAATTCGACCGAGCCGAAAAGGTGTTTAAGACTGGTCAGTTTTTCCAGCGTTTATATGATCTGGCACCAAAAGGCGTAGCAAAGGTGTTAAATCTGTCAATCATCACGATCTCCCGGCGGAGAGCGTATACCATCGCCCACGATATGCAGGAGGGTTCCAATTTCGAGTCCGCATATCCGCCGTATATTCTGAAAGGGTTCACCGACCAAGAGCTACAGGAATACTTTGATACATACCGGGAGCTTCCCTGCGGCCTTTTGCCTGAAGATGCCCAAAAGCAGGTCCTGTACCTGTGCGGCCGCTCCCCAGGCCTGCTCATGGAAATGCGCCATGAATTTGAATTTGTGGAGAAGCAAGACCTCGATATCGGGTCGGTTTATGCTGAGCATGGCCAGTTCATAAAAACCGCTTATAGCCGGATGATCTCTCTGATGGAGAAGTCCTTTACCGACCGCGAGCAACAGAAGCCTCTTCTGGATGTGTTTATTCAGGCTTTTGTCGGGCCAGCCTATGATGACAACTTTGACGTTGAGATGTCGCTGCTGTACGACCATGGTTTCGTCACAATGGACGATGCAGGAAATGGTATATTTGCCTATTCCGGCATAAAACTGCAGCAAAATGGAGGCAAAGAAGGTGACCAGGCCGTATATGGGCCGATTGCGCCTTATTTTATCGAGTATATCAAACAAAATGTCCTCCCCTATGGTATTTTCGGTCTTACGGGAATGTTGACAAAAGCGGAACAGCTGGTCCGGGAAGTCATCGAAAAGGAGATGCGGGCCGCCTTTCCCAACACATGGGAGGATATAGTAAACAACTACGCAGAGAAGAAGGATATTTACCTTGAGACGCTGCAGCTGCGGGCATTGCAGAACGACTTTGTATCGAGCAGCATATCCAAACTGAACGTCATCTCATTCAAAGAATACTACTACATCATCAAAGATCACTGGGATCTGTTTTCCAAGTATTTTACCGGCTACCCCAGCAAAAACGCGCTGTTTTCTGCCATGTCCATGCTGAGCGACAGCCGGAATGATTCCGCCCACTTGAATCTTGTCGTATACAACGGAGAGAACAAACGCAAGCTCAGAGAGACCTGCAGTTTCTTTATTTCATGTCTTGAGCGTGGCCCGGTATCTTCTGAGGATGAGAATAATGAGCTGCCTACCGAAGAGCAGATCGATCTGTTAGTCGGCGGATCCGCGGTGATCACATTTTGCTGCCAGGCGATAAAAATGCCGAAGGGAAACCTTAGGGGCATTATCAAAGAGTACAGTTTTCCCGCGGGCGTAGCGCAAAGAAAGCTGGACGCCTTTGGCTTCACCAGTGAACCGCAGGTCGGAGACGAGTTCACGGCAGTAGTCGAAAGATGGGACTCTAACGCAAAGATGTTCAATCTAAGAGCTCCATACTAATAAGCGCGGGTTTGCCCTTTGTATCTTTAACTATGCGTCAGCTCTCAGCCGTACATAGAGAGCGCTTTCAGTGTACGGCCCACCGGGGCCACGCTCCTGTATACGGACGTGGACGTGGATGAGATCAGCTTCAACCGCGGCTACTATACCGTGGATGTGACCTATTTTTACGAGGTCACCGGCGTGACCTTCCCGGGGGAGAACCCGGTGAACGGTCTTTGCGTTTTCAACAAGCGGGTCATGCTCTTCGGCTCCGAGGGCTCCGCCAAGGTGTTCAGCTCCGACGGGACCTTTGCCGACAGCTATTCCCAGCCCATCGCCGTGGTGGAGTGCGTGGACCCCATCGCCCTGAACATGAAGGTTGTGGAGTCCTGCCCCACCGGCCTGATGGCCGACGTGTCGGCCATCCCCCCGGCCATCCTGGCCCACTTCGGGGAGAGCCTGGTCCTGACCGACGGCGCCCGCATTCTGCTGGCCACCCTGGGCCAGTTCTCCATTGTGCGCCTGGAGCGGGACAGCCAGCTGGTGGTGCCGGTTTACGACTACTGCCTGCCCGACAAGGACTGCGTCTCCGGCTCAGAGGACGATCCCTGCACGCTCTTCAGCAGGATCAGATTCCCCGTAGAAGAATTTTTCCCGCCCGACAGCATCGAGGCCGCGGAGGATTACCGGGCCGCCATCCAGAATCTCAACGGCATGCCCTCCCCCGCCGTCAATCCCAACGCGAACAATTGACCAGCCACGCAAAAGTCCCCGGCTCCGCCAGGAGCCGGGGACTTGTATCGTTCTGTCACAGCAAGCTCTTGGGCACGATGTTGTTCTGGGCCTTGAAGATGCTGTTTGCCGGGACGGTGCCACGGACGGAGGAAAGGGGATAGATGTTGCTGTCCCGGCCGATGACGGTGCCGGGATTGAGAACGCTGCCGCAGCCCACCTCTACTCTGTCGCCCAGCATGGCCCCCACCTTTTTCCGGCCGGTGGCCATGGTCTCCTTCCCGTCGTGGATGACCACCAGGGTCTTGTCGCTTTTCACGTTGGAGGTGACGCTGCCTGCGCCCATGTGGGCCTTGTAGCCCAGGATGGAGTCGCCTACGTAGTTATAATGGGGCACTTGGACGTTATCGAAGAGAATGACGTTTTTCAGCTCCGTGGAGTTGCCCACCACGCATTTCTCCCCCACCAGGGCATTGCCCCGGATGAAGGCGCACTGACGCACCTCCGTGCCGTGGCCGATGATGCAGGGGCCCTTGATGTACGCGGTGGCGAACACCGTGGCGTCCTTCGCGATCCACACATCCTCCGCCGGGTGGTCGTATTCCTCTGCCGGGAGCGCGGCGCCCAGCGCCAGGATGAAGTCCCCGATGCCCGCCAGGGCCTCCCAGGGATATCTCGTCTTCTCCAGCAGCGGCCGCGCCGCGGTGTGAGAAAGGTCAAATAGCTCCATGGTCCCGATCATTTGCGAACCTCCACAAGATATCCCTTCTTCTCCATAACGGCGATGATGCGGTCCACGCTCTGCTCGCACAGCGCAGGTTCCGACGCCTCCGCCATGACCCGCAGCACCGGCTCCGTGCCGCTCTTTCTGAGGAGCACCCGGCCGTTGCCGGCCAGCTCCTCTTCCACTTTGGCCGCCTCGGCCTGTACGTCCGCGTCCGCCAACGTGACCTCCTTATCTGTCACCACCACGTTTTTCAGCACCTGGGGATACATGGTCACCGGCGCCGCCAGGGCGGACAGGGGCAGGTTGGTGCGTATCAACACCTGCATCACCATGATGGCGGTGATGAGCCCGTCACCGGAGCGGGCATACTTGCGGAAGATGATGTGGCCGGACTGCTCCCCGCCGATGAGGTGGCCGTTCTGCTTCATGTTCTCATAGACGTACCTATCGCCCACGGCGGTCTTTTCATAGCCGATGCCGGCGGCGTCCAGGGCCTTGTACAGCCCCAGGTTGGACATGACCGTGGTCACCACGGTGTTGTCTGGCAGCTGGCCGTGCTCCTTCATGTACTTGGCGCAGATGTACATGATCTTGTCGCCGTTGACCACCTCGCCCCGCTCGTCCACGGCCAGGCACCGGTCCCCGTCCCCGTCGAAGGCGAAGCCGCAGTCCACCTGGCCCTGCCGGACCAGCTCCTGGAGCCGCTCTATGTGGGTGGAGCCGCAATGGTCGTTGATGTTGAGGCCGTCGGGCCGGTCGCTGATGACCTTCACCTTGGCCCCCAGGGCCGTGAACACCGCCCGGGCGATCATCCAGGTGCTGCCGTTGGCGCAGTCCAGGGCGACGACCCTGTCCTCGAAGGGGCAGTCGGCCAGGCTCGCCAGCATTCCTATGTACCGGTTCCGGCCGGAGTAGAAGTCCACCGTGCAGCCGATCTTCTCTTTTGTGGCGTAGGGCAGCTCCGGTATCTTTCCGTCTATGTACTGCTCGATGGCGTCCTGGAGAGCGTCGTCCATCTTCTCCCCCTCGCCGTTTAAGAGCTTGATGCCGTTATCGTAGTAGGGGTTGTGGCTGGCGGATATCATCACGCCGCAGTCAAAGCCCTCCGAGCGGGTGATATAGGCCACGCAGGGCGTGGTGGTCACGTGCAGCAGATAGGCGTCCGCGCCGGAGGCGGTGATGCCCGCCGCCAGGGCGTTTTCATACATATAGCTGCTGCGCCGGGTGTCCTTTCCGATGACGATGCGGGCCTTGCGGCTCTGCCCATAGTGCCAGCCCAGATACCGCCCTATCTGAAAGGCATGGACGGGATTTAAGTCCACATTGGCCTCGCCCCGGAAGCCGTCCGTTCCGAAGTATTTTCCCATGATGCTCCCTCCTTACAAAGAAGCCGGCGCGCATGTTCCGCCGCCGGCCGCGGCATACTACCGCTATGCTGAAAGTCATTGTATTCAACAGCGCCGTCATATATGCCGCGCTCATTCTTTTTATGCGGGTGATGGGCAAACGCCAGCTGGGGGAGCTGGAGCCCTCGGAGCTCATCGTCACCGTGCTCATCTCCGAGGCCGCCGCCACCCCCATCACCAGCCCGGAAAAGCCCCTCTGGTACGGCCTGGCGCCCGTCGTCGTGCTGTTCACGCTGGAGCTCATACTGTCTCTCGGCATGGCCAAGAGCGTGAAGATACGCCAGCTCCTCGCCGGCAAGCCGGCCCTTCTCATCGTCCACGGACGCATAGATGAGACCCAGATGCGCCGCAACCGCTTCACCCCGGACGAGCTGGCCGAGGCGCTGCGCAGTCAGGGCGCATTGGATCTCAACGAGGTGGAGTATGCCATTCTGGAGACGGACGGAAAGCTGAACGTGGTGTTCTCGCCGGAGAACCGGCCTGTCACCGCGGGGCAGATGGGCCTGTCCCCCCAGGACACGGGCTATCCCCTCATCGTCATTAATGAGGGGCGGGTGCTGTCCCAAAACCTGCGCATCCTGGGAAAGGACGAAAAGTGGCTGGAAAAGGAGCTACGGAAAAACAAGCTCGCCTCCCCCAAGGATGTCTATATCATGACTGTGGACATGGCGGGCGGGGTGTTTCTCTCCCCGCGGGAAGGACGTTAAGCCTTTTCGTTCGTCTTGTCCCCCAGGAGCTTTGTCAATTCCTCCATGAAGGTGTTGATGTCCTTAAACTGGCGGTAGACGCTGGCGAAGCGGACATAGGAGACCTCGTCCACGTTCTTCAGCTGCTCCATGACCATATCGCCGATCTCGGCGGTGGACACCTCCCGCTCCAGGGCGCTCTGCAGCTCCGTCTCGATGCCGTCGGCGATGGACTCGATCTTGTCCAGGGGCACGGTCCGCTTCTCGCAGGCCCGGACCATGGAGTTTATCAGCTTCACCTTGTCGAAGGTCTGGCGGCTGCCGTCCCGCTTCACCACCACCAGGGGCATGCGCTCCACCTTCTCATAGGTGGTGAACCGCTTGGCGCACATCAGGCACTCCCGCCGCCGGCGGATGGTGCTGCCCTCGTCTGCCGGGCGGGAGTCGATGACCTTGCTCTCGCCGTAGCCGCAATAGGGACACTTCATGTTTCTTTCCTCCGCTTCTCTTTCTTCCCCGGCCTGTCCGGATTTGATTTACATAATTATACCACAGCATACGCAAGATTGCTACCAAAATATTTGCCGGAACGCAAAAAATCGTTCCTTTTTCCAAATAATTCTTAATTTCCCCCACGGCCGCTTGTTTTTATTGAAAATCTGTCCGGGATATACTATAATAAGTTGATTTAGTGCCGGTAATTTTTACCGGCGGCTCAGGAAAGGAGCGGCAGGCATGGCTGAGGCTATTGAGACCCTGCGCCAGTGGGTGGCGGAGAGCGAAAATATCGTCTTTTTCGGCGGCGCCGGCGTGTCCACGGAGAGCGGCATCCCCGACTTTCGCAGCGTGGACGGCCTGTATAACCAGAAGTGGGCCTATCCCCCGGAGACCATTTTGTCTCACTCCTTTTTTGAGCACGACCCGGCGGAATTTTACCGCTTCTACCGGGAAAAGCTGGTGGTCCGCGGGGCGAAGCCCAACGCCGCCCACTTGAAGCTGGCCCAGTGGGAGCGGGAGGGAAAGCTCCGGGCCATCCTGACGCAAAACATCGATGGCCTGCACCAGGCTGCGGGCAGTAAGGAAGTCCTGGAACTGCACGGCTCCACCCTGCGCTGCTACTGCGCCCGGTGCCGGAAAACATATCCCCCCGCCTACATCAACGAGGGCACGGGCATTCCCCGCTGTGACTGCGGCGGCGTCGTCAGGCCCGACGTAGTGCTCTATGAGGAGCCCCTGGACGAGAGCATCTTGCAGCGCAGCGTCATGCACATCCGCGCCGCGGATATGCTCATCATCGGCGGCACAAGCCTGGCCGTCTACCCGGCGGCGGGCCTCATCAACTACTACCGGGGCAGCCGTCTGGTGCTGGTGAACCGGGGCGCCACGCCCCGGGACGCCGACGCGGACCTGATCGTCCGGGGCAACATCGGCCAAGTGTTCTCCCAGCTATGACCGCCCAGGTCCTGGGCGTTTCCTTCGACGGACTGACCATGGTCCAGGCCGTGGATAAGGCCCTCACCCTCGCGGCGGAGGAGCGGTGCTCCTATGTCTGCACCCCCAACCCGGAGATCGTCTGGGCCGCCCAAAGGGACGCCGGGCTCCGGGACGCCATCGCGGGAGCGGACATGACTCTGGCCGACGGCGTGGGCGTGGTCTGGGCCGCGCGGCAGCTGGGCGCGCCTCTCCCTGAGCGGGTGACCGGATGCGACCTGATGACCGCATTGCTGGATAAATCCACCGGCCCCGTGTACCTGCTGGGCGGAAAGCCCGGCGTAGCGGAACGGGCCGCGGACGAGATAAAAGCGCGCTTCCCTGCCGTCACCGTTGTCGGCACCCACGACGGCTACTTCGATGACCCCTCCCCCATTCTGGCGGAGCTCGCCGCCCTCTCCCCCCGGCTCATTTTCGTCGGCATGGGCTCGCCCAAGCAGGAGCTTTTCATGGCCCGGGCGAAAAAAATATTGCCCCGAGGCCTGATGGCCGGCGTGGGTGGGAGCCTGGACGTGCTGGCCGGGGATGTGCCCCGGGCGCCGGAGTCCTGGCGTAGACATAATATAGAATGGCTCTACCGCCTGTTCCACCAGCCAAGCCGGATAACAAGAGCACTGAAGCTCCCCCTGTTCGCAGGAGCGGTGCTCATAAAAAAAGCGGGGCTCCGAAGAGCCCCAAAGCCGTGACAAATTCTATCTTATCTTCCCGCAGCGTCAGCAGCCGCAGCCGTTGTTGCAGCCGCAGTTGTTGTCGTTGCCGCAGCCGCAGCCACAGCCATAGCCGCCGGCTACGGAGAACAGGAGGATCAGGATGATAATGAGCCAGAGCCAGCTGTAAGAGTTGTTGCAGAACATTTTGTATTCCCTTTCTCCGCGCTCATATTTCGTAGCCGCCCCTGCGCGGCGGTGTGCGGCGCGTTTTTCTCCAGCCCATACTATGAACCCCAGCCCTTCGGCGTGACGATAGACAAAGGAGCGTTTTATGCAGGACAAGACTCCCTACGACGATTACGGATACGGCGAGGACGGTTACGAAGAGGACGACGTGACCTTTGACGAGGCCTATACCTCCCAGGAGGCGTCCTCCCGCGCCCCGGCAAGGCGGCGGTCCGCCCCCAAGGGCAAAAAAGCCAAGGCGCCCAAGGCGCCCAAGCCCGGCAGGGCGGCGGAGACGGGTCTTACCAAGTCCGCCACAAAAAAACGCCTCAGCCGCAAGGAGAAGAAGGCGGCCATCGCCCAGGCCAGGAGCGAAGCGGAGATGGTGACGGAGACCCCCGTGGTGGGCCGGCGCCTCCGCTCCGGCCAGATATTGGTCTACGACTCCGAGCTGGACGAGGTGGACTACACCGACCCCCAGGACCTGCCCGAGGTGCGGGACTATCTGCCCATCCGCTTTAGGCGCTACGGCCGGGTGGGCCTCGGCAGCGGCGTGATGTACGCGCTGTTCGTCATCGCCGTGAGCATCATCTTGGCCTGCTTCGCATGGATGTGCGCGGTGGACGTGCTGGCCCTGAATAAAGAGGAGGCCTACGGCCTCGTGGAGATACTGCCCTATGAGGCGGCCCCCGGCCAGCCCGCCACCATTACCCAGAAGAACGGTGACGGCGAGGAGGTGGAGGTGCCCATCAAGGTGGACATCGACCAGGTGGCCACGGAGCTTAAAAACAACGGCATCAT